>NZXM01000020.1 GCA_002701965.1 Methanobacteriota archaeon
CTTGGAATTCATCATCTAATCTCCCTAAGCATTCTGGGCGCCTGAATTCTGAAAGAACACGTTCGGCCAATTCAATATCCAATGCCCAGGGAAGAGGAGAGAATCGAGCGACTCTTTGCTCATGTGTCGAAATTGCAGCCCGAATCCCAGGCAAATCTAAACCTAATTTGACAGGATCTTGTGCAAGCATATCTAGCAAACCATCGACCGACCAACCAAGATATCTCCAATCATCAATCTCCCCCTTCAAACCTTCAATCACATGAGCCATTCTGAAATCAATTTCTGAAGTTAAGACCTTTTTCTCTGACAATATCACGCCATGAGTTTCAAGTTCGGTAATCGCCTGTTCATATTGTGATAGATTAAGTGAATTCGGGTCTATATTTGCAGGCCATAGAGTCGCCAAATCGATTCTGGCTCGGTCGAGGAAGGTACGATGCCGGATCCTTCGATTGTTCGACATTTCCAACCAATCTTTGCTAACCTCAATTTCCCGCATACTTGCATTTGAATCCCGCAGGCCATCTAGCAACTCTGCAACTCGAGCAGAACCATCGATGGACGTATCAAGACATTCCAATTTTTCAATCAGAGGAATCACGAGGTCAATGAATGGTTGGTGGGCATCTAATTCTTCAAGAACCCCTCTTGGTTCACTATCGACTAAAGGTGTCCAAGTTTCGGTATCTATCCCATGGCTTCCCCAGACGTCCAAACGATTCTTGCAAGCATCTCTCGCAGCATCAGTTTTGGCAATTAATCCCTGGAGTAAGACGTCTAATGACTCGATAGCGCCGAGGTGGCCGCGGGTTCGCTCAGCCAATCTACGATACTCTGGCCATTGTACCAAATGGACTTCCATTTGAGCCCAAATCGCATGTGTAGCCTCGATTTTTTCTGCGATAGATGGTAGTTTAGCTTCCCAAGTTATCATCTCACCTGCGAGCAAAGGCAATTGCGCATCCACTCGAAACCCTTCGGCCTGCCAGTTAGAAATTCGAGCTTCGACAATCCCAAATCGCTCATTTAAATCGGTTGATAGCTTATCGATTTCTTTCTCAGTATCGCGCAAACTCGACTCCAATCCGGTTTTCTGTGCAGTTGCAGTTGCACCCCACATTTTCTCTGCAATATTGTGACCAAACGGTCGAATACTATTCTCTATTTTCCGTTGACAGCGTGATAATATATCATCCAATGAGTGAATACGTTCGGCTTCATCGAATCGTTCATAGATGGTACCTCGCTGTAAACTGGTAATGTCCCAACCTCGTTCACTGAGCATCTGAATCATCCCTTGCAGCGCTTGTAATCTCTCGGATTCGCGCCGCTCTATCTCTGTTAGCACCTGCTCAATTTTTCGCTTTGGGGCCACATCCTCAATCATCGAAAGTATCCGAGGAGAACCCATTACGATCGCATCATCAACTGCATCCAATCTCTCTAAGATACGAGTCAATTCGATAGATCTACCTTCCTCTGACCATTTTACTCGAACCCGTTCTGCAAGAAGGATCCATGGACGGTACTGACGCAGAAGTTGGCGCAACTCATTTTCTACAGATGCGGNTTGCAATGGATTNATCAGACGTGTGAGAAAATCCTGCTTTTCATTTTCTCNATGAGGCGGNAAATCGAGCACCATCGATTTGATTCTTGAAGCATGTTCGGCTTGTTCTTCAATATACAGCATTTCTTGGCTAGCGAGCTCACCGGTGGGCGCGTCGACTTCAAATCCCCGCCCTCTTAATGCNGCGAGACGTAAATCGAAGGCCTGCCCCCTATCGTTCATGATACCCGCCTCAAACCTTCGACTCCGCTACCAGCACTTCAACCTCCGCTTCGCGGCTTCGGAAAACCCCTTCGGAAAACCCCCTCTCACCCCTTTAGGGGTGCGAACCACTCAAAAGGTGTGAAAGTCCGCTACACCCAATGGACCCAGTCTCAATTGGATTAACGCTATTTTTTGCCGCGGCGACAAGCGCGGTGATTTGGTGGCTCGTGCAGGCAGAAGTAGGACTTCGTCGATTGCGNGAGGATTTGGAAACCGCGCATGCCGAAACAAGCCAAGTACTCGCAAGCCTGAATGCACGAACCGAAGAGCTCTCAGAAAGCGCATTGGCACTTCAAAGGGCGCACCCAGGGATGGCTGGAATCATCGATGCGCACCGCACAATCGATCGTTTACAATCAACATTGTCGGGGGCCGGAGAATCCGACGAGGCTCGAATGGCTGCCGGCAACACACTATCTGCNGTCAAAGGCCTCNTGGCGACCCGNACGGGTGAAGGNGACCTAGAGCANACCANNCCTGCCGACCCAGGCCTACTGAAATTGGTCACTCGTGTTCTNCAAACGTTAGATCAACTCGAACTTTCNATNGATGATCTCACTTTGACCGAGGTCGAAGCCAGGCGNCTCGGCGAAATCGCATTCCTTGCCGGNGATCGTGATTGGGCCAATGCATGTTACCTCATGGCGTCTGAAATCGCCCCTGGCCAATCTGCNACACTGCGAAGTCTATGTCGNNTATCGCGTGAATCCGGCGACGANGAAAAACTCCGAACACATCTAGAGGGGTTGCTCAACATNACTCCAGATGAACCNGAACTTCTNCGCGAACATGCCCGCTTGCTGACGAAGATGGGNGATGCAGCNGCTGAAGTAGATCTCCGTCGNCTTGAAGCGATGGGGGTTGAAACAGCTGAAGACAAATCGATGATGGCCAGTTTAGCCGCTCGTGCCGGTAACACTGACGCAGCATTGCAGTCCATCGAAGTGGCGCTTGCAAGCAACCCCAATGCAGANGATTGGTTGCGAAAGGCGGAACTCCATCTTGATAGAAATGAGCGTGGCTTGGGTATATCTGCAGTTGATGAAGCCATCAACATCAACCGCCAATCAGGTCCAGCTTGGTCTATTCGGGCCCAATTGCTCAAAGACGAACCAGGNCGCTTGGAAGAGGCTTTGAAAGCCACCATCCATGCTGTTGCATTNGGAGAGTCACAGGATATTCTGAAGGCCGAATTATTGGAGGCACTAGNTCGTGCCGATGAGGCNAAACAANCTCTGNTNAATGCACTTTCAAAGCAACCAGATAGCGCTGAAATAAGAGCCCAACTTGTTCTCTTACACCATCAAGACGGTAACCCAGAGGCGGCATTTGAGATTCTAGCTGAAGCCCCCGCTGGTGCATGGAGCGGACCCTCCCTCCACATCCAGAAGGGNCGATTAATTCTCGCCGAGGCCGATCGNTATCGAGATGGCACAGGTGACCGTGATCGAGAGTTGTTATCCGAAGCAGACATTGCCTTTGAGGCCGCATTGNAAGCCGANAGNGAAAGTGGTGTTGCTTGGCTTGGNAAGGCTAGAATTCAGCGAATGCTACAGGATTTGTCCGAGGCCCAGATTTCACTNGCACGTGCACGTCGATTGCTCCCTGAAGANCCAATGATNGCTGCNGAAGAAGCCCTNNTGGCACTGGANAGTAATGATGTTGAANCNGCCTCNCGCTTNATCTCAGAAGCGCATGTGCTGGAAAGAGACTCCTCGGTAATTGACTATGTGAAGGGAGTNGTCGCTGCACGAAGAGGAAACATGATCGAGGCGAAGCGCCTGTTTGACAGCGTCCTCACAGCAGACCCGAANCATGTACGNGCNCGACTAAATCGTTGNACANCAATGATGGTTGAGGAAGACCACCANGCTGCNCTTGACGATGTNNAATTNCTCCTAGAGGCNCATCCTGATTTGGATTTGGCNCGCCTNCGTCGAGGAGAAATNATGATGTCNTTGGGCGAATGGAAGGAAGCAGAATCCAACTTCAGAGANGTTCTTTCNCGAAGAGGTAAGAATCCTCACGCATTGATTCAATTNGCNGCCTCATTGATTGCACAAGAGCGATTGACAGAAGCCGAACAGCCNCTGAATGAAGCGATTAANTTAGACGGAAAATCTGCAGAGGGGTGGTATCAGAGAGGCCTGCTGTACGAATCCTTTGGCCAATTCAAAGGCGCACTTTCCGACTTTGAAACCGCNGCTAGAAGAGACCGCCATCACATGAANGCACTCCTCNGAATCGCTGCAATTCATCANAGTAGCGAGGATTGGGACAATGCAGAAGTTGCTTGGAGAGACGTCCTCAACGTTGAACCTGAAAACCGTATTGCAAGACGCCGAATACAAGAGGCGATCGATGGTCAGTCTGCAACCAAGAAGGCCGCAGTGCTTACCACTAATNCCGCANCAACAACCGTCGAACTTGAATCANTTNTNACTGAAGAAGTNGAAGTCGAACCCGTGNTCCAAATGGAGATNCCAATGATGGAGGAAGTCGAGGTTCAGACAATTGTCGAAGNCGAGGAANCTGTTGTNGAGGAAGTCGANNTNGANGAAACNNTNTCAGAAGAAGTTGANGAAGANNCAGCGCCCATCGAAATCGAAATNCCCNCTCTCGAAGAGANCGANNCCGACAAGCCCAGAGGNACNGCGATGGATTGGGTCGATGGCATAGAACTCTACATCAATGANCACGGTGGCGTTGTGAATCAGGATTTCAANAAACTNGGATTGATTCCTGAAGACATCACTACTGAAGAACGTACACGTATGAATTACGAGTTACAAAATTGTTTTACAAAACATAAACTCAATAATTTCCGGATTTTCTACTGTTCACCAACAATCGTCGATCCTGTTGATATCAAAGCTCAGTATGAGATGTACGAGAGCCAAGGAATTACCGAGGTTGACAAGGAAGACTTCGAATTCGGATTCGGACCGCTATGAACGTGAAGTTCAAGCATCGAGGCTTGTTCAGTGAATCATGAGCCGCGGCCTAGAACCTGGAGATGAAGCCCGAGATTTTGACCTACCCAATGCCAATCCCAATGGACCAGAGAATTGTACCCTGTCTAGTCTAGTCACAGACGTCGGGTGTATCGTCGTATTCACTTGCAACCACTGCCCGTATGTAGTGGGCAGTGAGTCAAGAATCGAAATTATTGCTTCACGTGCTCGCGATGAGGGTATGGGTTTCGTCGGTATCAACTCCAATGATCCTGACAATTACCCCACTGATAATTGGGAGCACATGGTAAAACGTGCGGAGAACATGTCCTACCCTTATCTTCACGACCCCAATCAAGAAACAGCTCGCGCATGGGGCGCAGAACGCACACCAGAGTTCTACCTCCTAGATGGCCAAGGTAGAGTCACTTATCGGGGCCGCCTAGATGANTCCCCAAAAGATCCTAGTCTCGCAACAACCCATGAGTTGATGGACGCAATCGATGCTCTTCTCGCTGATGAGCAGCCCGACACACCTCGTACAGACAGCATCGGCTGTTCAGTCAAGTGGAAGGTGTAAACTTGCGCTTGGGCTTACCGGCTCGTCTTTTTGCGACAATGCTTCGTATCCTCCCACGCCGAATAGGGGACAGAATGTGGCGCTGGTGGTACCAACGTCTGGCCAAGGCCAAAGCTTGGGGCGAATTCGGCTTCATGAACTATGGATTCATTGATGATAATCCACCAGAATTAGATTCAGCAGATGAAACCGATCGCCTATTCATCCAACTGTATCACATGAACATTCGAGACGTTGAACTGGAAGGAAAGAAAGTCCTGGAAGTTGGCTCCGGCAGAGGCGGTGGTGCCAGTTGGATCGCCAGAACTTATGNACCTGCGCAGTTGACAGGATTGGATTACTCTGCTGCAGCAGTGAAATTGTGCAATCGGATGTATGGTGTACAAGAGAATCTGAATTATGTCGAGGGCAATGCCATGAAGTTGCAGTTCGATGACGAGTCCTTCGACGTCCTCTACAATGTTGAATCGAGCCACTGTTACAGCGACATGGATGCATTCATCAACGAGGCATATCGGGTACTGAAGCCTGGCGGTTATTTTGCTTGGACAGACTTCCGTGACGAGAAAACCATGAATTCGATTCGAACCATGTTTAGCAATGCCAATTTTGAGAATCTCAAGGACTCAGACATCACTGATGAAGTGATTCAAGCCCTAGATGAGATTAGTGANCAGAAAAAATCTCGAATCCAAAAAGGAACGGGTAAAATCATCAGACGTAGCTTTGAAACCTTTGCAGGCGTCAAAGGTACACCGGTTTACGAAGCCTTCGTCAAGGGCGATATAGGATACTATCGATGTTTATTGCGAAAGTAATCAGTACTGCTCGAGAACCAATTCGGTCGTAGTGCTTGCAATTTCTGCCGGCGCGGTCAACCACATACGGTCTAGCAACTCACGTAGACCAACGGTGTCATCCACATGTACTACAGCGACCAAATCAGCTTCACCGCTGATTTCGTAGACGGATTCGACCCCGGGCCAATTGGCAAANTCTCCAGCAAGAGATCCGATTTCAACACCTGGNCCGACCTTCATACGAATGAGTGCAGTCAATCCGATTCCAGTTTCCCGTATCGTATATCCTCGGATAATCCCGTCTTCCTCTAAGCGTCGAACACGAGTCCGTATGGTNCTCTCAGAGACCCCAACCACTTTTGCAAGCTCAACAAAGGCCTGTCTNCTGTTATCTCTCAATGCGCTNAANATNGCTCGATCNGTTTCATCAACACTCGCCATCNTTCTACGGNCATATCTCTCCAATATGAACCCTACTCAACCGGAATCTTATACAATTACGCAAANATTTTCCGTATATTGGAAGAAAATAGTGTTTATTTATGTCATAGGTGGAATCGTGCCATTCATAGGTGGTTGGCGTTTCGATGATTTTGTGACGACCGAATCGGCGTATACGTCAGAGCGCCTCCAAGCGTTCCTCGATTCGGTAGCATCCATGTCCTTAGAGCATAANTTCCACGAGTGGTATAATGTCGAAGTTGCAGCTGCAATCGATGGTTGTAAGATCCATGGACATGAAGTGAATTCAGATTCAGGCTCCTCGCTATTGTTCCTCAACAAGAGTGCAGTTCTNTGCGTACCCAAAAAAGGACANATCGCACATTACCCTCGACATCTGATACATTGTTTCGTTGATGATTTCCGGCACAACGGTGAACATGATGACGGGCTGGTTATGCGAGCTGAATTATTCAGCATCACTCCAAGTGAAGAGCAATTGGCATGGGAAGTGAAATGCCGATCTGAACGGGATGTCCCNGCGGTTCAATCAAGCGTCTCCCGATGGTTGAAATGGCTCAACGAAGAGTAGCGTCACATTGACGGTCTGTCTTCACTCACGCGTATTTGAGGGGTACGATGTCATACTACATCAGCGGTCTTGAAGCTCGAATGATTCTCGATAGTCGTGGAAATCCAACCGTTGAGGTNGATTGTTACGTNGACGGAGCACTGCGAGGCCGCGCTGCAGTCCCAAGTGGCGCAAGTACCGGCAGTCATGAGGCCGTAGAGTTGCGTGACGGAGAGATGAATCGTTGGATGGGCAAAGGTGTCGAAGGAGCCGTAACCAACGTTGTTGAACGAATCCAAGACGCACTGGTCGGATTGCCGGTCGACAACCAACGAGTACTCGACGAAATCATGATTGAAATGGATGATACTGGTAACAAGGCCAGTTTGGGAGCCAATGCGACATTGGGTACCAGCCTCGCTTGCCTCCATGCGGCCTCTAACGTNCATCAATTGCCTCTGTGGCGGTACCTGGGTGGAATATCAGGAGGCAGCCTCCCTGTTCCAATGATGAATATTCTCAACGGTGGAGCGCATGCTGCCTCAAATGTTGATGTTCAAGAATTCATGGTGATTCCGCACGGATTCGATTACTTCCCAGAAGCACTTCGGGCAGGTGTCGAAACCTATCATTCATTGAAATCGGTCCTCAAAGAAAACGGCTTACTCGGTGGCGTGGGTGATGAAGGTGGCTTTGCTCCAAACCTACCAAAGAATGAGGAAGGTCTGGCATTGTTGGTACAAGCCATCGAGCGTGCTGGATATTCACCTGGTGATCAAATGTCGATTGCACTGGATGTAGCGGCTCAAGAATTCCATCATGCAGATGGATACCACATTGATGGCCGCGTAATCGATGGTGAGGCACTCGGAGAAATGTATGGAAGTTGGATTGATGAATACCCAATCGTCTCAATTGAGGATGCTTTTGGTGAGGATGACTGGGTAAGTTGGTCACGCTTCACCAAGCAAGATGGACACCGTGTTCAGGTTGTCGGAGATGATCTGTTTGTCACCAATATGGANCGTCTTTCAGAGGGTATTGATATGGGNGCCGCCAATGCGATTCTGATTAAACCCAATCAAATTGGAACGGTGACTGAGACCCTAGAGTGTATCGAAATGGCCAAGGAAAATGGAATGGGCACCGTCATTTCTCATCGCTCAGGAGAGACCAGTGACGATACCATTGCGGATATCGCAGTCGGAACTCGCGCGGGCCAAATCAAGACTGGAGCACCAGCACGAAGCGATCGAACAGCCAAGTACAACCAACTCCTCAGAATCGCTGAAGAATGCGAAGAATATACTCAACTCTACTGAGCCAACCAAGACCGCAATCGCTCTATTCCTTCACGAATCACATCATCATCCGCCGCATACGAAAGTCGGATGTAACCCTCACCACCCGGTAGGNAATCCAGTGGAATGACTTGCACCAATGCTTCCTCCATGGCACGCTTGGCAAAGGTGGTTGCATCCATTCCAGTTTGACGGACATCGACCATGACGTAGAATGCCCCTTCAGGCTCGCTGGCACTGAGTGAGGGTATTTGTTGAAGTAAATCAAGCATCAATTCCTTCCNACGAATGTATTCTCCTCTGAACATCTCGACTGAACTCCAATCCTTGGCAGCCAATTCGGCGGCCGGCATTATGAATGAAGGAATGTGCGAGCAGGTGTTACCTTGTAATCTCCCAACTACCTTGGCGACCGATGNNGGGGCGGCAAACACCCCAANTCNCCAACCAGTCATGGCATGAGTCTTNCTNGGTCCAGTAACGGTCAGNGTTCGCTCGAACCCNCCCAATACGGAAGCAGGGGCAACATACTCGGTTTCGTTCCATATTAGTTCAGCATATATCTCATCTGAGATGATCCACAAATCATGTTTGATTGCCAATTCTACGATCGCAATCATTTCTTCCGGTGTGTAAACGGCCCCTGTAGGATTGTTCGGAGTGTTGATGACAATGACGCTTGTTTTCTCTGTAATGGCCTCTCGAATCATATCCACATTCGGATGGAAGGTTGGAGCATCACACCGAACAAAAACAGGTTTTCCACCGACCAACTCTACTTGTTCTGCGTGAGTCGGCCAACAAGGAGCTAGCAGAATCACTTCATCATCTTCTTGCACAGCGACCATGAATGCATACAGCAGTGCTTGTTTGGCACCAGGTGTAATCACAATTCCCTCATCTTCCACAGGAATCTTCCAACGTGATCGGAGATGTGAGGCCCAAGCCGTGCACAATTCCTCGCGCCCTTCGCCCCGTGTGTAATGTGTATCTCCAGAGGCCAAAGCTGCCGAGGCAGCATCTGAGATGTTCTTCGGTGTATCGAATCCAGGTTCCCCCACAGTAAGCCGAACAACACCTTCTGGAGGAGGAGAAAGGAAGGCCTTGAATCCACCTTTGAGGCGAATTAAGTGGTCTGGAATGTCCGGCATGGTCCCACCCATTGACCCTACGGGGCAAGCAATCCACGCGTCGATTTGTCTTGAAGGTGATGGATTCTCTCATGCGTGACACTTGAATAGCGCAGGCTTCTCGGCGATTCCCTGCACAGGTAGCAAAGCCCGGTTACGCGATGGACTGCAAATCCATTTTACAGGGGTTCGAATCCCCTCCTGTGCTCCATTATTCTCCTTCATCCCAGGCAGTGATTTCTTTGTTTNNNGTTTCCATCTCGGCCATTGTAAAGGCCACAGCATCCATTTGATCCATTACATCAGATGGGACACCCCCTTCGCGCTCGCTTCGTAAGTGTAAGCGGGGCGGAGGTCGCTCTGCAGTCTCAGGTATCCTCACAAACAGACGATAATTTCTAGAATTACGGATGAAGTGTATGATGCGAGAAGGTTCAGAAAAGAGCAACTTCAGGCCACGAACCAATCGGTCAAAACCGATTGCGAACTGAACTCGCATCGGCAATGCGGCGAAATCAGAATTCCATAACCAAAGTCTCGACCCGCGTCGCTTTCTTGGCATCATTGTGAACCCTCCCCCAACCAATGCGGCTCCCATTGCAGGGTCTCGTGTGAATGAGATAAGGGGCCCACGAATTACCTGCGGCCCCCGCTCGACAAGCGAGGTATCGCTCAGATCTACTCGTCCACCTAATGGAGTACCATGTAAGACAGGGTCTTGTCGCCAACGTTCCCATGCCTGATGCACGATTTGGTGGGCAAATCCCTTGCCCCTAAGTTCAGGTTCAACCACTACAGTTGCGAGTTCAATAGCACCCCCAACTCGACGCAGTTCGGCATACCCAGCAAAGTCTCCAGAATCTAGAATGATGATTCGAGGGGTTTTCGGACCGAATCGAGTTTCTTTAGATACGCCCCGGCTTGGACGCAAATCGAGTTCCGATTTNAGTAAAGCATCCAACCAAATGGCTAGTCTCTCATCCTCAGTCATCCAAATCCTCTCCAGAGAAAATCTTCCACATGGAGTAGTGNGGCCCGATTCCCTTGACATCATATTCTTCGCCAAATTGCACCCACCCTTCTGATTCGTACATCGGAATCGCTTCAATACGGGCTTGTAACCACCCAGTCTTTGCTGCCCAATGGCTGACAGCTGCTGCTTCAAGGGCCACAACCAATCCACTAGCCAGGCCTTGACGACGCCATTCCAAAACCGTCCCCATTTGTCTAATCTGTACAGCAGGCCTCATTTCATCATCACCACCAATTAGCGGTGTAAATGCAGGGCAGACTACAGCATCGGGCCCCGCATGATCGGCTTGCCCGCCATCTGAATCATCCGGAATGCGATGAATTCGACCTACGGCTACAACCTTACCATCATTGGTTTCCCACCATGCATGGATGGCTTGGTCATCATCATCCAATCTCTCCGCCCCCACAGGAAACCCTAGAGGTTCCCGCAAGCATGTAAATCTACAATTGTAGTACTCTGGGGACAAGTCACAGTTCGGAAGACCGATTACAAGTTCTAGACTCGCCACGAGTATCCCGACGCATTCGCGTTTGAAAAACCTGTGAATTACAACTCTGATAGAGGACAGTTCATCAGGAGCAACCAGTGGTTGCGCCACACTCATTGCACTTGAGGCAAGTTCCATTTCGAACCATCTGACTGCTCCCACACTCTTCACAGATATCGCCTGTGAACCCTGCTTCACGAGCCTGCTGTCGAATAGTCGCTGCGGGATNAACATCAAGCGTCATTTGTACATTCCGACTTTCGCCCTGATTTCGTGCAACACCATCTTCAGTTATCTCTGGNCGACTGATGGAGGTGACTTCCAAATCCTCTTCACTGACATGAGCTAAATCATTGCGTCCGAGGTAATCAATGGCCAATTCACGGAAGATGTAGTCGACCAGACTCGTCGCCATCTTGACACGATTGGAACCACCAGCGACCATACCACTTGGCTCAAACTTCTGGAAAGTGAAGCTCTTGACAAATGCATCCAATGGGACGCCATACTGCAGTCCGATGGAGACTGCAATCGCGAACTGATTCAACAGACTCCGCCAAGCAGCTCCTTCCTTCGAAGTGGTGATCATGATTTCCCCGAGCCTACCATCGTCGTACTTACTCGATGTGAGGTAAACGGTGTGGCCACCGACACTGGCCTTCATTGTTCGAGAATCACGAACTGCAGGAAGTGGTTGACGTGTTGCGATGTAACTGTGGACAAATGCCTCTGCTATCGGAGCGGCCTTTGCCTCTGGCAACGGTAGCGCTTCTGCAACCTGCTTGACTGCCTTCTTTACCGTGACAATTTCTTCTTCCTCTTCTTCCTCAATCGATGACATATCGACCAATGAGTTCATCAGTGGCTGTGACAATTTGCTACCATCTCGATAAACAGCACAGGCCTTATTCATGGTGGAGTGTGACAAGTCGTACGCAGCACGAACATCGTCAATGGTTGCATCGCTGGGCATGTTGATGGTCTTCGAAATGGCTCCAGAAATGAATGGCTGTGCGGCAGCCATCATCAATACGTGCGCATCCCAATCGATACATCGAGTCCCACTCTTTCCACCAGGTGTTGCACAATCGAATACCGCCAGATGCTCAGCCTTGAGGTGAGGCGCATCTTCGATGGAAAGGTGGCCAAATACGTGCGTATTGGCNTCTTCGATCTCAGCGGCAGAGAATCCGATGTGCCCGAGCGTGTCAAAGAANGGATTATCGCAATCTTCCTTGGAAATCCCAAGAACACCAGTGCAGAATTCTTCACCTAGAATATGAGGGGCGAACATCGAACGTGCATCCCAGACAGATTCGATGTTTGCATGAACCTTGGCAAATTCCCCATCTGAGAATCCAGCATCCTGGAGGCGTTGGAGAGATACACTTTCACATCGCTCAAGTGAGGCGGTTCCCATAACATGGTCCACAATCTCTTGTGCTTCAGTATCGCTGTATCCAAGCCGCTTCAAAGCGGTGGGTACTCCTTTGTTGATGATTCTTAGTGATCCTCCTCCAGCCAATGTCTTGTATTGGACAAGGCTGAATTGTGGTTCAACACCGGTGGTATCGGCGGCCATAACCAGCCCGATGGTTCCAGTGGGTGCAATGACCGTGGTCTGTGCGTTGCGGTAACCGTGTTCTTCACCCATCGCCAACGCGTGATCCCAAACAGTTCGTGCGGCCTCAAGGAGGTCCTTTGGACACTTCTTTGAATCAATACCCATCGGTGCGATTGACAAACCTTCGTATTCGNCAGCATCGACATTGTATGCCGCTCTTCGGTGATTTCGCATTACACGTAGCATGTGTTCTGCATTTTCTCCGTATTCTGGGAATGGACCGAGGAAGCTGGCCAAATCGGCACTGGTGGCGTAGGATTCACCAGTCATAATCGCAGAAATCGCACCACAGATTGCATACCCCCTAGGGTCATTGTAAGGGATGCCCATGTGCATTAGCATTGAGCCGATATTACAGAATCCCAAACCGAGCGTTCGGTAATCGTAGGACTTACGCGAAATCGCTTGACTGGGGAATTGGGCCATGAGTACACTGATTTCGAGTGTAGTGGTCCAAAGTCGGCAAGAGTGTCTGAACCCTTCGACATCAAAGGTCTGAGAATCCATATCGTAGTAGTGCAGTAGATTGATACTGGCCAAATTGCAAGCTGTATCATCAAGGAACATGTATTCGCTGCAAGGGTTGGAACCATTGATCCGACCCCCTTCAGGACAGGTATGCCACTCGTTGATAGTGGTATCAAATTGAATCCCAGGATCTGCACAGGCCCAAGCAGTATATGCGATATCATTCCACAATTGAGCCGCATCAAGTGAGCGATGAGGAACAGGCGCACGTCCTTCATTTGCCGCTTTTTCCTTTTCAGTTCGGAAGAATAAATCCCATTCCCCACCAGACTTGACGGCATCCATGAATTCTTCAGGAACTCGAACCGAGTTGTTTGAGTTTTGACCNGATACCGTTCCATAGGCTTCACCTTGCCAATCTGTATCCATAACATCAAATTCTACACTCTTCCAACCATGCTTTGCCAAATCCAACATACGCTGAAGATGTGGCTGAGGGACACTAGCCTGGATGGCCTTAATCATCGCACNCTTGAGTGCGGGGTTGTTCTGAGGGTCAAGACTCAATTCTTCACCGTCCCAGCATGCACCAAGTACGGCGTTGCAGTGCTTCTGTAGTGCAGCAGAACCAGCAACTAGTGCACTGACTTTCTCCTCTTCAGACAACTTCCAACCGATGTATTCCTCAATATCTGGGTGATCCAAATCTAAGGTGACCATCTTTGCAGCTCTTCGTGTCGTTCCACCACTCTTGATTGCGCCAGCTGCTCGGTCCCCAATTTTGAGGAANGAGAGCANACCACTGGACGTACCNCCTCCTGATAATGGCTCTCCAGCTCCACGAATATTGGAGAAATTTGAACCGGTTCCAGAACCAAACTTGAATAGAAGTGCTTCACGATTCCAAAGACCCATAATTGAACTCGAATCTCCAACGAGACTATCTGAGACACTCTGAATGAAGCAAGCGTGNGGTTGAGGGTGCTCATACGCATTCACTGAACGCATATCTTCCTCAGTGACAGGATCAACATACCAGTGGCCCTGTGCTGGACCTTCGATTCCGTAAGCCCAGTGCAGCCCAGTGTTGAACCATTGTGGACTATTTGGNGCAGATCTTTGGCTGGCGATGAGGTAACACATTTCATCAAAATAAGCACGGGCATCCCCTTCGCTGGCGAAGTAACCATGCTTCCAACCCCAATAGGTCCAAGTTCCTGCAAGCCGACGGAACAATTGTCGCCCATCTGATTCAGAACCAAATCGATCTTCGACATCCATCTTCTGCAACTTTTCCTCGTCTGGTGCACAGCGTTGAAGCCAAGTCGGCACACCCTCTTCAGGTACTTTTCGCAGTGCTGCAGGTACCCCCGCCTTTCGCATGTACTTCTGAGCACAGACCTTTCCAGGAACGCCTTCAAAGCCGACAGGCAATGAAACATCCTTAATTTCGAATGCGATTGAACCATCTGGATTATTGATGACAAAATCCGTTGTTGACCATTCAAACTGGTTGAATGGATCTTTGTCTACTTGTGTGAACCGACGTTCGATGACCATTCCAGTTTCCTTGTCACCAGTGGCAGCGTTGTCTTTCATTTTGGATTGTGTCATATTCATCATCTCCGTTCAAGTGTGGAATGTAAAGTGGTGTTCTTTCATTGGCCCGTGCTACCGGTGGCCCGGCACACAGGGAGTTTGCCTCGGATTTAGAGGGTCTTTGAAGATATCGCAACGAGCGGGTGTAAACGCGTGTATCAAGCGTCTAAATTCGACCCCTCACAAAGGTCCCAAGCAGTATCAGAATGAGACATATACATCGAGAATATATCTTAG
>NZXM01000045.1 GCA_002701965.1 Methanobacteriota archaeon
AGGAAAGTATCAATAGAACATTCAATAAGTGGTGGGAAAAATATTAAAGACCAAAAAAGATAATACTATTTGACCAAAAGCATTTTTTTCGTCTGTTTAAAACCATCTCCTGTGATTGAATAGAGGTAGACACCAGCAGAAACCAAATTCCCTTGGCTATTGGTTGCATCCCATTGAACAGATCTGTATCCTGAATCATTATATCCATTTACCAACTGATCGATCTTATTTCCACGGATGTCGTAAATAGTTACATTCACAAATCCGCTTACAGGTAAATAGAATTCAATTGTGGTAACTGGGTTGAATGGATTTGGATAATTACTGCTCATTATTTTGGGTATTATTTTCTCATTATCAATATTTAATTGAGAATTATTTATAATATCAAAGGTGATCTCTTCTGTTTCTCCATAAAATGGCTCAACACGCACACTAAGTTTTAATTTATGGAGCCCATTAGATAGTTGCCCCAGATTTACATCTACTATTTCTGTACCATTACTGGATAAAACAATTACATCTTGACCGTTGTATATCATCTCTTCTTGACCATTGTTAAATATTTCATGTATCTGGTATATGAAATTAAGATCCTTGCTTGCATCATTATGTACAGCAAATGAAAATACACCCTCGCTATCCGTGTTGACACCTTTGATCGTTTGAGCTAGGTCTAAATACGTGTAATTATTTAGCATGACACTTACCGCTCTTGGATATAATGTTTTCACCCGATATGACCTGTAAAGAGCATTATCACAATTTTCGAGTCCAAGGCTCGTTTGCCAGACAATATCGCCTTGTCTGGTGATCTCAAATAAAGTGCCACATTGATTTCCAGAAGTAACATTTAAGTTTCCATTATCTAATAATTCGACGCTACCCATTCCAATCGCAAATAATTCATCTGGAAACACATACTCCCATACCAATTCACACGAACCATCATCATGAATTGCAACTTCCAATATTCTGGATATTCGTTCATCAAGATTCATTAACTGATCGCTCATCACCCCATTATCATAAATTAGCATGTTTCCATTTGGTAAAATATCTACCTCATGTTGAAAGCTAAATAATAGTTCGCTGCATATATGTTCATCTCCGCTTGGCATATAGGGGGTTGGCAACCCCATCATCCATTCAATTTCACCACTTGGATAATTTATTTTTGAGATACGGGAAATATGTCGATTTGAATAATAGAATGAGCTGTCGGACTCATCAAAAAAAATAGAATTTGAATGAAGCCAGTCATAAGTATTATTCCAAACAGCCCACCACCATGTACCTTGGTCTAGGTCAACATCATCCATTGAATAATGATCAAAGGGGTTCCAGTCCCACAATATTTCATCCGTAAGATGATCAACAACTCTGATCTTTTGCCCTCCCCATAGGATCTCTTCTGTTTCTCCATCGACAATATAACCGAGGTCTTGATAGTGTTCGGTCCAAGGACCAGGCGGGATATGACCCATTTGGGTCGTATGTTTAAGACCTACAAGATCTCCATTGGGAAGACGTCTAAGGTCGTGGGGATCAAAGCCTGTATTCCATGGTTCACTATGGACCACATTATGATGAGTATCAAATTGAATACCCCTCATCCAAACATTATCATCAGGGAATACCTGTGAACCAAACATCTGACCATACTGATCGACAAAATTAAGCATTACATTCAGACCACCATCATTCCAGATCTCCACACCATTCTCATCCACAGCGCCAGATATATAATCCCACCAGGTTCCAAATATAGTTATACCACCCTCAGCAAGATTAGTATCTACATTGTTCATTTCTGAACCGGGGAATTTCTGATTGCCGGTGTAAAATGATAAAGTATCNGANCTNCTATTAANNTNANCCAAGGTATCATANGNNTCTACATACCAATAAATAANTTCNTNCCANCCAAAGCTACTTTTATCAATNAAAGAGGTTGTGCTATCNATNATATTGATGGNTGATGCTGTGGTACCNCTAGTGGCTATTAANTTATAATAATNNGTATNTGGNACNTGGGGCCATTTAAATCTTATATGTGTAGNATGTAANGTTTCATTATCAGATGGGATGAATACTTCACTTAGAACGAAGGATATCATCATTATAGGGTAAAATAAAATTTTATAGGGTCTCATTTTTCTCTGAATTATAATTCTTATTTTATGCTTTGAATATTTGGCTTATGTGAGATTAAGGAAAATAAAACGTTTTGCATTATACCATAGCCTAAAATTAGTATCTACCATGACAAGAGCTGAGATGAATTGGAAGATATTTCGTTCTGTACTACCGCTGATAGCATTAGTAGCGTTCGCATATTATACTACATCACTTAAAACAGATTATAGTAAAGAAGAACCAGTGGTCAGTACTGACTCCCATGAACTAACCTGGCGATTTCAAATGAATGAAGGATCTGAATTNCTTAATAAGGTCGTNCAGGTCAAAGGAAAGGTTACNGGTTATGACTCATTATTGTTGATACTTGATCATAAAGTCATATGTCAACTTCATAATGAACAGATGACAAGGCCCGAAATTGGAGATAGCGTAAGTTTAAAAGGACGNTGCGTTACTTATGATGACCTTTTAGAAGAGCTACGATTAGATNATGTCATACAGATCATCGAGTGATNNTANATAAAAGAAGGTATTTTTTGATGATCATTTNAGATAAATGACCTTCCTATTAAGGGAGTGTTCTTCACTGTTGACCCTTAAAATATAACTACCCGATGATAAAAGCCCNTTCATGTCCATTGAGATGATATGAGANCCTTTNTTNANACCNNNAATNGTCNTCGATGTAACCTCAGCNCCNGTTATAGAAAATAACTTTATAGTAATATCTCTAGGGTCTCTGTCCATGTTAAGATCAATATTAAATGAGGAGTTAAATGGATTAGGATAAATATTTTTCAATTGAAAATGACCAGGAGGTAAAGTTTTGTCATCGTAAGACAGAGATTCATTATATGAACCAGGTGAAGGAACCATATAGGCCCATTCATCCTCATTCAAATCAGATATTCCATATGATACATCCTCTGTCTGAGAAGGAAATGTGACTGAATCCAATATGGTTGTACCATCAGGTGCAACCAGTGCAATAAATTCACCACTCGATGATAATTTAAAATTGGTATGCAATATACCTTGTTCCTGATCCTCATCACACCAGACCAACATATATTGGCCAGGTTCAAGTCCGGTTCCTGAATCCGGGAATTGCCATTTCGTTAAGTCATCTACCTTATCTGTCAAAAAATGGTNTGAGAGATCTACAGTAATATCAGAATAATTGAAGAGCTCNATCCAATCATCAAATTCCCCTTCTTCATCGCTATTTACCGTTTCATTCTTAGCAAGTAATTCATTTATCGCTACTGGTTGGTTAGCGACAGGCTCAATGACCTCAAAAGAATTAAAATCATAAAGAGGATAACGATAGCTCCCATCCTCACTATTTGCAAAAAGATACCAATAATACTGCCCTACGTCATCAGGAATAAAATTCGCTACCCATCTATCATGATCTTCTATCAAATAGCTAAGAGTATCAGGTTGAAAGGAAAAACTTGTTGAGCTCCAATTCTGCTGACCNTCCTTAAGATAAAACAAATAAAAACTTAATGGAGATCCAAACATCGCAGCCTCAATATTAACAGTGTCTCCAACTAAAACAATATCAGGCTGCTTATCTATTTCATAGATCATTGGAATATTACCTTCAAATATGACCTGTTGATCTAGGGCTGTTTTTCTATTGGTTATGTATTCCAAAAGGCCCTGTTTTACATGATCTAACTCGAAATTATTGCCATAGCTATTAACAAAGTCATCAATTGTGAATCCATAATCCATTGTTCTATAATTATCTTCCTCAGCAGCTTGATATAGTTGATCTAACCAGTGTTCCAAACCCATTGCTATACTGTCAATATCAAATATCTTCTCAGTGTAAAATTCTAAAAAGTGAGAAAAGAGATCTCTATACCTTTGTTCAGAAAATAGAAGGTCGGTCAAAGGTCTACCATCACTATCAATAACAGANTAATCATAAGGGTCTATGGTTGACCAATCGATATCGAACCAATCAATACTGAAAGTATTATCATAGTCATAAGGAATAAAATGGAATAGATCATCAGAAGGNTCATGATAAAGATAAAAATTATTTCTCAAGAACCGATAGTCATCCCAACTACCAGTAAGAATATTCATGGTCAGATATTGCATGGTCTTTTTGATATCTAAGACCATATCAAGAGAGTCTGGACTTTGATGTATGATCCGGATCAAACGTGCAAGTTTTGAATAATCATACTCATCTGTGTTGGTCTTTAGTTCATAAGGTCTTCTGTCATCCCAATAAGGATAATAATCCTCGGCTTGGTCTCCTCTATAGGTTAGATCAGCAGGCCAAAGACACTTCCAAAGGTTTCCATTATCATTTTGAAAGTTTTTAGATATAAAACTGTCATCAATATGTTCTACAGAAATATATAGACCATAATACTCTCCATTTATATAGAGTTTTGCGTGTGCTGCTCGAGTGCTAACCATTCCCATATCCTGGTAAAGATCCCAACTTAACTTAGCTCGAACAACAGAAGGATCATTATGCTCACCATTAAGGTTTAGTTTTTCAATACCATGAAAATCACGTCCAGAGACAAAATGATTAAAATCAACCTTAAATGATTTTTTTGCTGATGAACGTGATGTATTCCCTCGAAGTCTNAAACCTATCGAGTCGATGCTCTCATCAATATATGCATTTTGAAAGTGTATTGTACCGATGTGAAGAGAATCACTTTCTATATTATCCCAGTCATACATCCAACTAATAGCATCTGGATCGACGGTTATGTTAATAATAGCTAATTCAGAATCATCATATACCTTCCAAGAATTATTCGGGAATAAAAGTCCTGTAAACAAACAGTATTTAATGATATTTTTTATAAAANCTTCCATACCTTAGTAGTAATTAAATCTATTTAATTAGAAGCAACTTAGTATTTATTGAACCAAGCGGGGAAGTAAATGATGTGATATATACTCCAGAAGCTTGAGTATTACCATCATCTGAAAGAGAATCCCAAACAAANAAATGTTCACCTTGCTGAAAATCAGATTGCGAAAANGATCTGACTAACTGACCTTTGATATCAAATATTTGTAGTATACCTGAGGTTGATCTATTGATATCCAATTTNATATTCACCTGCGCATTAAAAGGGTTGGGATANGCTTTGATCATTTGAAACTGATCTGGAACATTAGTTGCATCATTTATGCCGAGATCCCATTGTTGATTTGCATATATGATCGCTGTTTTNCCATTAATAAAATATTCACCAACATTTCCATCATTTGTCACAAGATCATTTCCCGCTTCCAANACATTATACCATGTCCCAGATGATAANAAGGGTACGTCATTGACCGTTCTATCATATTCTGAAAAATTGGCTATGACTACAACCTGATCATTATTATTTCCNTCTGACTCATCTTTATAACCATAAACGATCACCCTTTCCGCCTCATANCTCCAAAGATCGTGAAATGTACCTTTATANAATGCTGGATTATCCTTTCGAAACTTAATGAGCTTTGAATAGTGCTCTAAATGAGATTGCCCTATTTCAGTATCTAAAANAGACCAGTCNANAGGACGGTACTGGAGCTTCTCTTCATAGTCGCCATTGTTATTGTCATCATTCCATCCTGTTTGGAGTCCAAACTCTTGTCCTTGAAATAGCATGGGTACTCCTAGTGAAGTAAAAAGAATATTGGCATAAAACCTATCACGCTCTCTCGCTTCTTCTATAGAATAATTATTAAATACAACCATCTCCTGCAAAATAGATTGTTCATCATGACTGATCATATACTTTACTGCTTGTGTTCTATCTGAATATGAATTGTTCACATTCGAATATTCATGAAGACGTACTACCTGATTCATAAAAGTGGTTGCTGAATTATATTGGCCATGTGCATCACTTAGTAGNACATCATGAAAACTATCATGCCATGCTGAAGTNAGAGCACTATTATCAACCAGCCANGGGTCCGAAGGCAAATGCTCTGCTATCTGGATTATAGTGGGGTCNAACTCTTGAAGAAAAGAGGTCCAACCAAGGATCCCATATTGAGGTTGGCTCATTTGCCATCCTATCATACGCGTAGCATCAAAACGAAAGCCATCGATCTTATATTCATCGATCCATATTTTATTTACTGAGTTTATATATTCTATAGTTTTTGGNTTGAAATGATCCCAGTCAAGCATGCCCCAAGAACCTTCTGTTTCATTGGGGTTCAACTGGTCGTGTTGCTTTATGTANGGATTCAAATTATAATTAGGTTGAATTTCCCAGATNGGACTGGANGACCTNATATGNTTCCAAACCACATCCATTATAACTGCCATTCCCATCGANTGTGCTTCATCAACCAATNCTTTGAGNTCTTCAGGTGTTCCATANCTNGATTCTACTGCAGACATAAGATTTGGGTCNTANCCCCATGAATGGGTACCAGGAAAATCGGTNATAGGCAATAGTTCAATAGCATTGATGCCTGTNGAATGAAGATGTCCCAACCTAGCTCTAATATCATCAAACCTACCTTGTCCATTNCCTTGAGCTGCAAAATCATCCACATGTAATTCATATATGATCANTGTATCTAGACTTGGTCTAACATAATCCACTGATTGCCACTGATAATTATCAGCAGTAGATATACCACCGGGCCCGATCTCGATCCGTGTACGACCATTTGTTAATCTTCTCGAGAANGGATCTGCTATCCTACTACCATTTATCAATAGATATTCATATTCATATTGTCCTTGAGGAAGATCTATTTCTATCCACCAAGTATCTTCCATATTCGGGTCTTTTTTCAGGGTTAAAGCATCAGCATCATCTCCGGATACTCCAGGCGAAGTAACTATCACTTTCATTACAGGTTGAGCCGGAGCATAAACAGCTAGATACATGGTCTCATTTATCCAATTTGGTCCCATGGTAANATCTACTGGCANAGGCTCTTCAATAATATCTATTGCACCAAACTCGTAAACAGTAAACAACTCTCCATCAATTGATACTTCCACCCAAATGGGATCATATAGTGTCATTACGGGATCGAANGGAATGTAAAATACTCCGTTATCACTNAAATGATCTAAACCATTTAGGGTATCACCACCTGTAGAGTATCGAATAAGGTCAATTGTCCCATCTGTAAAGATACCCGTGCTAAAACCGGTAACCTCATTATTGTTATTTAAATGCCTAGTTGGCTGAAAGAATAATGGGTCTGTGATATTTAAAATTGAATTGTCCCAGCCATCATCGGTCATATTTGGGTTTAACGGGTCTGGCACCCAGGCATAATTGGTACCAGAATTATTATAATGAAAATGTAACTTGTAAAAATGCTCCTCACCAATATCCAGATCATATGTCTTCTCATAACAATCAGTATACTCATTATAATTCATCAAAGATGGAGCACTAGGACTGATCATACTATTTGAATTTGGCCCCCAATCATTATCAGTACCAGGAGGCATAGTGCCAGGAACAAATACCCTGACAAAATCATCACCCGGTGTCTCCACATACCTGAAAGTGACATCTAGAGCAAATGCCTGCTGCAATATAAAAAAGAGAAATAGATATTTTTTCATTAGAAACAATTAATACTTTTTGTCTACTGACTCTTAGGAGTGAATCGNATCGCCTGCCCACCTCCAGGTGGTAATTCAATTGTATATTGATCACCCTGTTTAAATTGAACATTACTAATGATAACCTCTTCAGGCTTAGNCTCCCAACCTCCGTCAATAGGATCTTTATAGATCGTTGCATTATATTCTTTTCCTGATTCTAGAAATGACATTTGGACATCCAACTTTCTTGCATTTTCATTTGTAATNCTACCAAGGTACCAGTCATCACTGTTACGATCTTTTCGTACTGTGGTTATATACTTACCNATCTCCCCGTTCAATATTTTGGTTTCTTCCCAATCAGTTGGAACATCTAATATGAACTGAAACGCAGGATTTCCCTTATAATTTTCTGGTAGATCGGCTGCCATNTGGACTGGGGCATATATAACTACATAATGAGCTAGCTCTTTTGAAATGGTGCTGGGAATATGGTGGTTCGTATTAATGGTTCTATCATCAGGGCTATTGTATCGGTAATNCTTGAGATTAAAAATCCCAGAGGTGTAGTCCATAGGAGCACATATCAACCTNGTAAAAGGAAGAATTGTGGTATGGTCTGGTTTATTATGAACATCAATAGGCATAAACCCATTGAACTCTTGCCCCCTAGCGCCTTCTCTAGAGACCATATTTGGATAAGTACGCCTGAGTCCAGTATCCTTGATAGGCTCATGCACAACTATACTTACCTCATATTTTGCAGCTGTCTCTAGTACCTTTCTAAAGTGTTCTACCATATACTGACCATGATGCCATTCTTTTTGGACATTACCATCTTCNTCAATGCGTTTGATATTCTTGCTGCCATCATTCACATATCCGGTCTTTACCACCCGGATCCCATTTTTTCTACAATAGGCAAATGCACTATCCANTTGTGCTTCATAATTAGCGATCTGCGTGCCTGTCTCATGGTGTCCAACAATTCGTATTCCATTTTTCCATGCATATTCTGCGATTTCTTCATTATCAAATTCTGGATGTGGTTCATAAAATCCAAAATTCTCTCCGTCTCCAGTACAACACCAGTTCTCATCCCAGCCGGTATTCCACCCCTCNACCAACACTCCATCAAATCCATACTTTGACCCAAAATCAATGTACTCTTTTACGCGTTCTGTTTGTGCACCATGATGTGGCCCAGAACCCCATGTTGACTGATTTGTCCCTATCATTTCCCACCATAGACCAATATACTTTCCAGGCTTGANCCAATCAGTATTTTCTAACTTATTCGGCTCATTTAGATTAAGAGTAAGAGTCGAAAGCGGTAAATCAGCAGCTGTTTCTCCAACAATAATTGTTCTCCATGGCGTATTTAATGGCCCTTTAGCTTTTACTTTGACACCATCTGACCAAGGCATTAGATCGCATTCCATATTTTTAGTTCCATTTGCTTTAAGCGTCATACTTGAATAGTTAGCAAGGTTCGCCTCATGAATAGCTATAGCTATACCATCTTTTCTTTGAGTTGTAAAAGGCGTATGCACTGCCTCAGGGCCGATTCTTGGACCGTTCAAATTTTCAACAAGTTCAGAGAATTTATCTCTGGANATCTCACTTATTAGTGTGTTGGCATANAAAAACTCATAACGTCGATAAGCATAGGCTGGTATCCACCATGATGGAGAATCTTCCGCNAAATTAAATTCCGTTATCTCATCAAGGATATTATAACTATCAATACCATCCTGCTCAGGAATCTCATATCTAAACCCGAGTCCATCATCAAANAATCTAAACCGCACATTCATTTTGANGTCATTTTTATTTGATGTGAGCNCTACAAGCATTTCCCCATAATTATCCTCAACCTCTTTTTGCTCACCCCATACCTGAGTCCANTTTCCCTCGTGNTCTTTTGANTCCCAGGTNATGGCTTTAAGACCATCTGAAAGATCAAATTTATCCGCCTTTATGCCAAGCCTTGAATTTTCAATAATTANNTTTTCATTCTTAGAAAGTGAGTAAGTGAGCATCCCATTATGATTCTCAACAATCAGCACTAAAGAACCATCATGGGAGCTAAATCCTTGATGCCACCCTACATTGCATGAACTAAAAATTGTTAGAACGGTAATAAATAAAAGAGACTTAATTAGATCGTGAAATTTTATTTTCATGAAATTTGATTCCTTTTTTATTGGAGCGTGATAAATAATGATTTGAATTAAATGAACAAAAATGATAAGTAGAGACCCATTTCCTCATCAATTAACTTTAAATAAATAGTAATTACTTAAAATGAATTTAATGAAGAGATAAACATAGTCGTTGGGTTTTTGTTTATAGCCATTTAGGACCAGTAATTTGTATAATCTAACCTATGAAGTATATCGTTCAGCTTTCTTCTATACTATTTTTAGGATCAATAATCTTTTCTTCCTGTGCAGTATTTACAAAAGGTTATAGTGAATATAGATCAGCACAAAGATTCCACAAGAAGCAGGACTATCATCAGGCAGCACTCTATGCATCAAAATCATTAAAACTAAATGCAAAGAATAAAAAGGCGCTAAATTTATTTGAAAGATCCTATCATTTAGCGATCAATGACCATAGATCAAATATCAGTGGCCTAGAAAAAATTGAAGATGATTCAAGATGGCCAAGATTATATTATGAATATGATAAACTACAAAACCTGAGCGATGAACTAATATCTCTTAAACCAATAGTCAATTTAGAAAATGAAAATGCACCAGCCTTGCTGAGATATGAAATGAGTCTTCCTAACCAAGATTATCATAAAGAATTAGATAGAATAGGACCATTAGCGGCTGAATATGATTATAATAAGGGATTAGAATATCGTAAGAAAAAAGATAAGGAAAGCCAAAAGATCGCGGCCAAGGCATTTAAATCAGCCCAACAATTTGTGCCCAACTATAAGAATTCCAAGGAATTATATGACGAGACAAGAGCATCGGCATTACTGACACTCTTGATCCTTCCATTCGACGGGAATAATAACCTGGTTAACTATATTAGAGATCAAATGATGATGATCCAAACTAATAAACCCAAGGAATTTTTACAGATTATTTCACGAGACCAGTTGAGTTCAACATTACTTGAACAAAAACTTCAACTATCTGGGATGGTAGATAATGATCAGATCGTAGAAATAGGAGAACTCGCGGCTGCCAATCAGATCCTTAGTGCTTCCCTGATAACTACTCATAGGCCATCTGAAACAATTGTAACAGAGGATATAAAGCAAGAAAAGAAAGTTGTCGTTCGCAAGGAAAAATATGTCGATGATGACGGTAAGGAAAAAACAAAAAAAATAAAAGAAAATGTATATGCAACCATAGTGCATCACAAAAAAAGTGCTGAAGCAAATCTGAGATTGACTTACCGAATCACAGACGTTAAAAGTGGGCTACCACTCCATTCAGGTACGGTAAAAACAGACGCGAAATTTTTCCATGAATGGGCTACTTATGAAGGTGATAAACGAGCCTTGAGTAGTCAATATGANCGTCTTGTNGGAAATGAAGAAAAATTTGCCCCATCAAGAAGCGAGTTATTTATGCAAGCTGCAGAAACATTACCAAATAAATTAATGGAAAAAATATTTNATCATTATTCCAATTAAAANAAATAAGGCAATACGTNNGTCCTCTATAAAGANCAACTNAATACTCAAGATATATNAAANATATAAATGAACAAATTTATTCAACACCTTTTTCTNAGATCATTAGTAGCCTTTGCATGTTTATCATCAAGNATAATTGCATATGATATCCAACATGTAGAACCTCCCTTCTGGTGGACAGNCATGGTAGATAAAAAANTCCAATTAATGATACATGGAGAAANTATCTCTGACCTAAACCCTGAGATAGATCATAAGGGTGTTGAAATAGAGAAGATTCACAGATTAGAAAACAAAAATTATTTGTTTATTGATCTTTTATTAAACAATGCAAAGCCCGGCAGTTTTGACATATNATTTAAAAGGTCNGGCAAAATAGAATCAGAGTATAANTATGATCTTCTAGAACGAGATNNTGGCTCNATGGAAAGAAAAGGATTTGATCCCAGCGACGTGATCTATCTTATTACTCCAGATCGTTATGCTAATGGTGATCCAGACAATGATGCAATAGACGGATTAAAAGAAGGGTTCGATCGTAGTAAAAATCGTGGAAGACATGGTGGTGATATACAGGGAATCATAGATCATATAGATTATATAAAAGATATGGGTTTTACTCAACTATGGATCAATCCATTATTAGAAAATGATCAAGAGATATACTCTTATCATGGATACTCAACTACAGATTATTATAAAATTGATCCAAGGTTTGGTTCAAATGAGCTTTATAGATCATTATCAAAAATTGCGCAGGAAAATGGTATCGGAATAATAATGGATCTGATCTTGAACCATATAGGTTCAGAACATTGGTGGATGTATGACCTTCCATCATCTGATTGGATCAATTATGGAGGGACATTTGTTCAAACCAACCATACTCACCACTCCATTTATGATCCACATACACCGCAGTCAGAAAAAGATCGATTTACAGATGGATGGTTTGTAGAAACAATGCCCGATCTGAATCAAGCGAATCCATTTCTCGCAAAATATCTCATCCAAGTATCCATATGGTGGATCGAGTATGCAGATCTTTCTGGATTTCGTATAGATACATACCCTTATGTAGATAAAGATTTTTTAACTGTATGGAGCAGAACAATATCCGAAGAATATCCAAATTTCAATTTTTTTGGCGAAGCTTGGATCTATAATCCAGCAATGGTCTCCTACTGGCAGAAAGGAAGTAAACCATTTGATAACTATATATCTTATATACCAAGCATGAAAGATTTTCCGCTTCAAAAAGCACTGGTTGAAGGATTAACTAGTGTTGATCGATGGGACCGTGGAATTGGAGATATTTATAGGGTATTAGCAGATGATTTTCAATATGGTGACCCATATAATCTTGTGATATTTGCAGGCAACCATGATATGCAAAGGATATTCTCTCAATTAAATGAAGATATGGACCTATTTAAAATGGCCATGTCGTTTATATTAACTACAAGGGGCATACCACAAATATATTACGGCACAGAAATAGCAATGAAAAGCACAGGTGACCATGGTGAGCTTAGAAAAGATTTTCCTGGAGGTTGGACTGGTGACAAGATCGATGCTTTTAATGGAAAGAGATTAAAGAGCGACCAAAGAGAAGCCCAAACTTTTATGAAAAAATTACTTAATTGGCGTAAAGCAAGTTTAGCTGTTACCAAGGGCAATCTAGTACACTATCCTGTTAAAAATGGGCTATATGTTTATTTTAGATCATATGAAAGCGATGTTGTAATGGTAATAATGAATAATAATAAAAGTTCAAAAATGATCGACCTCAAACGATTTGAGGAACTATTATCAAATAAAGATAACGCTATTAATATTTTTAATGATCGAACCTATAAAATTTCTAAACCAATGCGTGTCCCTGGAAAGACCACCATGGTCTTAGATATAGAATGAAAATTAAATATCAAAATAAACATAGAATACCAATGCATTATACCCATATGATATTTTTTATTATTTGCATGATTTCTTGCACGACACATAATGAGGAAGAATTGGCACTAGTGAATGGTAACGAAATAACACTAAATGATTTTCTACCAAAATATAAAAATTTCCTATCGAAGACACATCAAAATGATAATCTGTCAAACCGTTATGCTTTTTTGAATTCTATGATCGATGAGAGTATTATTCTTCAACATGCAAAGATCATTGGACTTGATAGCGAGACAGAGATGCTTCATCAAAAAGAGAAGATCCATGATCAATTATTATTAAATGAATATTATGATACTAAGATAATGAACAAGATCGAAATAGAGGATAATGAGCTCAGGCAGCTATTTAAACATTATAAGACCAGACTACATGTCCGCCATTTATATGCACCTGATCTTGAAACTATAAAGGACATGGCCGAGCAGATCAGATCAGGTGTCTCATGGGATTCGTTAGCCAGAATATGTTTT
>NZXM01000046.1 GCA_002701965.1 Methanobacteriota archaeon
AGATGCATCTGCGGATGGCACACCCGACTACGCTTCAATGAAGGTCGCTGAACTGAAGGAATTGCTCAAAGCAGCTGGAAAGCCAGTCTCTGGAAAGAAGGACGAACTCATCGCCCGATTGATGGAGTAGGTGAGGCCCATGGCCCGCCTTACAGTTCTCTGCGGAACTGGAATGACCGAATTGGCCACATCCACAGATGGGGCTACAGTCGACAATTTCCGTGCAGATACACCTTGGGGTGAAGTTCCCTGTACACTTGTGAGTACGGGCAGTCATGAGATTCTCTTTATCTATCGTCATCATCACCCTGAAGGTACCGTAAATCCCCCTCACAGTATTGAGCACAGGGCCAATGTCCACGCCGCAGTATCGTTTTCACCAATGGCGGTAGTCAGTGTGTGGTGTGTTGGGTCCATGGACAAAGATTTCCCTCCAGGTGTAGTCGGAGTTGCCGATGATATGCTGGATATATCGGGAACGATTTGGACATTCCATGACGATTCAGCCGTCCATGTAGATCGTACTGAGATGTTCAATCGCAAGCTGTCCAGTATTGCTGCGGATGCGCTTAGTGGACAAAGTGACGCCGGCCCGAATGCGTTCAAACAGGTGGTTGGCCAAGCCAGTGGACCTCAATTTGAGAGTCGTGCTGATGTCGAAGCGTACCACCGTTTGGGGGCGACTTGCGTGAACATGACGATTGGGGGTGAAGCTCGATGCATGTCAGAACAACAACCTCCACACATTGGTCTCCTCCTATCGAGCAACTGGGCCGCAGGGAAGGATCCAAACGATGGTCTGGCACCTGTTGATCACCACAGTGTCGAAGATTTGGCTGCAAGCATGCGTGAACGCGTATGGCGAGCAATTCTGGCAGTTGCGGATTCTCAGTAGTTTATCGTCCCCTTTCGTGTGGGCGGAGTATGGCGAGACCTGTAGATGTCAATGAATGGGGCGAAGTCGACATTTCAGAGGAACCTGATGGTTCTTGGATGACCATGATGGGTCGTGTGGCACGATTCCACCTCAAGCATGATTTTGCCAATCCAGATAACAACGGGCATGATATGGGTTATCGACTTGCTCTGGTCATCGAAGAACTCGGCGAATTGTCAGCTGCCATCACGAAAGGCAAACCGAAGGAAGAAGCGGCAGAGGAATTGGCAGATGTATTCATCCTGACATTGGGGAATGCTTTGGCCATGGAAGTTGATTTGGAGGCTGAATTTCACAAGAAAATCGACAAAATCATGCAACGCCCTTCAAAGCGTGGAGGCATGGGTATTCGAGTGACAGAATACACGGGTGACAATTGATTCGACCGTCAATAATGCTATTCGGGGAAGCACGTTCGCGCGACCATGCGCGAGCGTGCACTGTTGATGTGTTTCCTCTTGTTTACGGCCGCATTGAGCGGTTGCTTTGGAAAGGAGGAGATCACCTCGGTTGAGGAAGATTTGCCTCAGGAAGTCCGTACGTTTGTCACCGGTCCAGATGGGTTGCCTGTCGATGTTCCATTGTTGCCTTTTGAATTTAATTTCAGTGACGTTGGTGAAGATGGGCCTGAACCCAGTATCGGCGTGACTTCTAGTGGCTGTATTTTCTTCATTGCTCTTGAAAAAGTCATGCGTTCATGCGATTTTGGGCAAACTTGGGAAGAAGTCCAAGGCCCTGAATGCTCACCAACGACCAGTGATCCCTATGGCTGGGTTGATCCGATCACAGACCGTATCTTCGGTGTACAAATGATTGGACTGGAGACATCTTGGATTTGTTGGAGCGATGATGATGGTGAATCATGGCTGGGCAACCCACACGACTCAGGAACAACCCCACTTAACGATCACATAAAACTCGCCACAGGGCCTTGGACCAGCAGTGGTTACGGTGCATTAGGCCAGATTACTGGTAGCGTCATTTACGAAACCGCAGTGTATTATTGCTACAACAAACTCGCCGGAATATTTTGTTTCACAAGCTATGATGGTGGTGCAACTTTCGTGGCAGGGGGCCAAATCTTCGGACTTGCTACGACCAATGGAGGTCTCCATGGGGCCATTTCAACAGCTCCAGATGGCACAGTCTATGTCACACCTCGCGTTGAAACGCCCACAGTCATCGTCTCCAAAGACAACGGTTTGAGTTGGTTNGAGAGAACCATGGGCGAAGATATCGGCACACCTTATCCTCGCAAAAATTCCGAAGTNGCAGCAGATACAGATTCCAATGCTTACCACGTATGGACGGGCCCAGGTGGGNCNGATGNTGAAGGGAATTATCATGGTGAAGGCATCTTCATGTCCAGAAGTACTGACTCAGGAGAAACTTGGGAACAAGACAGCATCCGAATCAGTCCGATTGAGGTTGTTTCCTACGCCTTCCCACAAATCGATGCAGGNGANCCGGGTCGAATTGCAGTCATGTACTTGGGTAGTGAAAATGCGAGTGAGTTGGGTCAATCCAACTTAGACGGAAGTCCTTGGGATGGGAATGCCCACTATGCGAACTCCAATGTTTCATACCACNTGTATGTGACTTACAGTCTGAATGCTTTGGATGAAAATCCAGTATTNCACACCATNCGGGTTACGGATGANCCTGTACAGGTGGGTAGCATTTGCCTGAACAGTGGAGATTGTCGTGATATCGGTGGNTCCAATCGAAACCTNCTNGATTTCAACGATTTGCATATCGACCGAGAAGGNCGNGTTTACATGGCCTTCACNGANGGNTGNTTTGGNGANTGTGCNNNGAANGAAAACCCGCAACCCGAGGATTCTCGAAGTCGTCGAGGAGTGATGTGTTTCATGACGAGTGGTCCGAGTTTGTATGCAGATGTCGATGTTCTAGCGAACCCATTCTGAATTCTTCAGTGGCGCGCAATCTTGCAAACGCTCTAAATTGGGGATAGTTTGGCACTGCCATGCGGCGCAGTTTGCTGGCCATGTTTATCTTGGCGATTTTCGTTTCTTCGACNTCTTCCGCAGGNCTCACAGATGGTCTGAATCCNNTGGGNAANGTCAACGTCATGGACGCAGATTTAGTTGATCATTTATCNTCAGAAGATTCACTNGAAGTCATTGTACAATTCACCACACCTCTCGATGATTTNAAGANAGAAAAAATCGATCAAATNGGCTTGGAATCACGGGGTGAAATGAGTGTACTGNACGGTGGTTTGTACGAAGGTAGTCCTGATNAAATCCGCCACCTTTCAATGATGGATGATGTATTTTTCATCGAGCGAAATCGCCTGCTTGAGCACTTTTATCTGCCCGGGGATCCGACGAATCCATCCGCCATGATGCATGAAACAGTACATGTGGTAAATTCCTCCCTCTCTTGGCATCGAGCACTTATTGACCGTGATGGGCAAGTCATCTTCGACAATCTGGCATTTNCCGAATGGGANGGTGACGGTACAACTGCAGTTGATCTGGACACTGGTATNGATGGNGAGCACCCTGATTTTGATTGTGGAGAGCCATGGACCGGTGAGAAGCTGATTTGGTCGGCCAAGTGGTCAGGTGTCGCATGGGTCGATGCTCCAAATTGTAACTCGGACACCTCATCCGGTCACGGTACACACGTGGGNGGNACCATTGCAGGCAATGGAGATGCCAGTGCTGGGAGGAGATTGGGTACNGCAAAGGGTGCACAGATTGTGGCTCTGGGCACCGGTGACGGAGCCAGTATTTTTGCTGCCGAACAGGGACTTGAGTGGACCTTTGAAAATTCACGCCCAGGTCTCAATGATTTCAACATCCGGGTTGTCTCGAATTCTTGGGGGACCAATGGAGATTACAACCCTTCGAATGTAATTGCCCAGTTAACCAATCGTCTAACCTATGAGAATGGGGTCGCAGTCATNTTTGCCGCCTCTAACTCTGGTGGAAGCGGTGCGGAGGGTGACGGTGANTTGCGAACCAATGTCTACGCGAATACACCTTCGGCAATTTCCGTTGCCGCACTCACTCACGATGGGGGCGCAATCACTTCTTTCTCTTCACGNGGCTGGATTAACCAACAACATACTTGGCCTGATATCGGTGCCCCTGGGCGAGATATTTGGGCCACAGCTCCCCGTGCCACAGCAATCGATGCCTCGACCCGTACACAAGGCGACCTGTACTACATGGCGATTAGCGGCACCAGTATGGCAACCCCTCACATTGGTGGTATCGCNACTGTACTGATTGATGTCGCACCTTCATTGGGTACCGCTTGGTACCAATACGAAGATCATGATGAAGGCACAGCGCTGGTCACAGGTGAAGCAGCACAAGGCTTCCAAAATGCGGAATGGTTCAGTTCCAATGAAACACGTGTTCACGAAGTAGAGCTNATTCTAGAGTTNACAGCACAATATGATATGCTGAAGAATCAGTGCGAGGACGGAAACGACGAAGACAGTTGCAATGATATTCCAGAGCAGTGTTATGTCTCAAGCCAAACAAATCTATGTCATGATTGGAGAGTNGGTCACGGTTTGGTCCATGTAGACCATGCTGTAGCACTGGCTCGCACACTCCAATTACTACGTGATTCANATGGAGATGGTTTCGTCGATCATCCAGAAGTGACNGTCTGGGATGCAAATGCATACTANATGGACATGCTTGGNATTTACGAAATCCCGTTGGAAACCGATCAACTCAGACATGCATGGAAGGGNGAGTGGAGTCACTTCAACAATGGCCCTACCAGCACATTCGGTACCTATGCGACCGANGATCGNCACTATGTNTGGATTCCAAATGGGACCACGGAGATGCAAGTGGCNTTCACATCTCTNGAATGGAATACAGACAACGCACAAATTGCACAAATTCGACCCAATATCGANCTTGGGGAAGATGGTAATGACGATGCGGCNGGGCAAGGGACNCGGACAGGAGATACGCTGCACATTATCCTGGATGTCGATCAAGAACACTGGGGTAAATGGTGCGAATTCGATGTGACTGGGACTGCAATATCCTTGTTCACTGAGACCCTCAGTGGTTCAGAATTTATGGAGCCCAGAGTCCCTTACACCGTCGATGTGTTNCTGAAATTGGATATCTCTGAGCCCGTATATGTTGAATTNGAGCAACGTTTGGATGGCTANACTGATCTCGATCCTGCCGTACCGAGTACAGATTATGATTCGAGTAATGCGGGCAACTTGATTTACATCCGCCCAGTTTATGATCAAAGTCAAATCCCAATGTGGGATGCTAAATCCTCCGCTCATTCTGATTCAGGGGTCCATATTGATTTCATTTTCATCATTGTATTTTTGAATATCATTCTGTTTGGAGTTGCTGTTTTAGTTCGAAATAAGATGTATTCATCTCTTGATACCGAAATTATTGAGGCAACATTGGAGAATGAGTCTGATTTGTAAGTATCAAACATCTCTTCATTAATGCTGATTCAAACCTGTGCTCATGGCGAGTAACTTTCTCATCATTGGTGGCAATAGTGATATCGCAAGTGTACTGATTGATTATTTGTTACAACAAGATGCCCAAATCACGGTACTTGTCAGACAGAATGGTGACTCGTCCACTCTTTCCTCAGGTGTGAACATCATTGTCGGAGATGCTACACAAGAAGATGACCTGCAAAAGGCCATCGATAAAGCCCTNGAAAATGGTAAAATCGATGGAATTGTTCATTGTGTAGGTTCGATTGTNATTCGTCCACCGCATGCAATGAAAAAGGATGCATTTGAAGAGGTAATTTTGACAAACCTGACCTCAGCATTCTTGACATTGTCTCTTGGAGGTAAATCGATGATCCGAAATGGTGGGGGCCGTATGGTATTCTGTTCAAGTGTCGCCGGTTCACTGGGTTTGGTGAACCANGAGGCNATTTCTGCAGCGAAAGGAGGAGTTGAATCGATGGTACGTTCTGCTGCGGCTACTTATGCTCAACGAGGGCTAAGAATCAATGCTGTTGCGCCCGGTTTGACGGACACAAAAATGGCATCTAAGATTCTGGCAAGTGAAGCCATGCGGGATGCGGCTCAAGACAAAATTCCCCTGCGTCGACTGAATCAAAAGCAAGAAGTGGCACAGACGATTCACTGGTTACTGACAGGTGCACCCGACAATTTCACCGGACAAGTGCTTCATTTGGATGGTGGAATGTCTAAGATTCTCGTTTAGGATGTTTTCTTGAGGATGAACGTCAATGTCCCAGCCCATTCTTGTGTTTGGGCTGCTCTGAACATCCGAATCACCTTGAATCCCGAATTCTCCACCATTCGACGCCATTCATTTTCACTGTGCATGGCCATACGAACACCAACTTTCTCAGACCACCCATGACAGTCGGCATTTTCGTAGTAATGATCGATTCCAAATGCAAAGATTCCACCATCACGCAACCAATGTGTGTATACACGATTNAGAAATGCTGGGATATCATCAAGATAATACAGGACTTCCATTGAATGGACCAAATCGACGAGTTCATCAGGGTTCCAAGTTGACAAATCAGCATCAATGTAGGTTCCATCAGGATCGATTTCATTGGCTCGCACAATCATGGAAGTGGCTCCATCAACTCCCATGGATTCAACACAATTCGGCATCATTTTCAACAACCGAACGACCCAACCATTTCCACATCCGGCATCAATTGAACGAAAATTATCATCGCCCCATTCCTCAAATGCACCACTAAGAATTTCTTTCACTGCTGGAGCATGTCCGGATTCCATCCCGGCATCCTTACCCAGTTGGGCCCATTCGGAAAAAACATCAGTGGCTGGCCTCATTCTTATCCCTCAATCATTCTTCAGTCACAGGACCAGCTCTTGATTGGGCCGCACCAGCTTCCATCAATCCGGCGGCGGGCCCGACTGGGAGGTCTTCAATCTCTTCAATGGATAGTGGCCTAGATTCTACGTTGTCAGTCAAAATCATTGAGTGTCCATGGGGGTCAAGGAATTCAATCGTAGCTCCACGTTGCCCTTCTCGAATTTCCAACATCGCTTCGGTCAGCGTGGTCAGTTCGGCTATGGCATCTTGATTTCCTTCGGTTGCTGCTTGCCGCCCGACCATATCAATGACATCTTGGAACCGATTGAGTACACCCTCAATGTTCGAAACATATCCTGTGGAGTGTGAGCCTGGGCGCACCTCTAGATCTAACTCAACCAACCGGACTGTACACGCAGAACCNCGAATGACTCGAACCTGCAAATCATCACTTGAGTCAATATGGTAAGATTGACAACTCCCATCTCGTGCTTCAGCAGGTATGAAATCGGTTTGTCGCCAACCGCATGCTGGGCAGCTAAGGGTGACTTGTGTATGCTCACCAAAGTATGCGATTTCTTCCGTATGAGCGAGCATGATAAGTCCCGACTCTCCACAGATGACACAGGAAACATCAATTGTGCTCTCCATAATTATCTCTCCTTTCCATCAGGTTTGAACCTATGCGTCTGGTGCAAATATTTCGTTTTCAACACCCTTCAATGCTGCAAATCCTGCGGGGAGTAAAATNAGCCGATCATCGCCCACTTGAACGAGTGTCCCTCCCAAGTCACCTTCGATTAATTCTTGCAATCTGGTGATGCAATTAGCGAACTCAATTTCGCGATGAATCAAGCGTCTTAGCTCAACTATCGCCACATCTCCATCTGAAACCCAATCAAACAGCGAATCGATTCCGCTTATGTCGTGTAGTATTGCCCTGTGAATGATGGCTTCTCCACGTATCATGGGGACGGGTGCATCCGGATATAAGTCGCCTAAATCGTGGTACTGCTGCGTGGGTTTGACCGGCTCAGGCTGTGATTCTGCGATGGAAGGCATGTCCATCCACCGTGGTGCCTCCCCCTCCTCCATGCTGTGTCCAAAACACTGGCAATTCTTCAATCCTCGGACACATTTGACTTCATAGGTTCAAGAACCGTCGCGAACCGAGGGGGTTCGAGGTGAGTATGGGGACGTTCAGACGAGGGATTCAAAAGCCCCCTTGTTCTCGACAGTTTACCCCCTTGCGCTTTTGCGCTACTCTTGGAGGATTTTGAATGGACGCAGATATGGCAGCAGTAAAGACTGGCACGAGTACGGTAGGGATTTGTTTCGATGGTGGTGTCGTCGTTGGTGCAGACCACCGGGCAACAATGGGTCACTTCGTAGCCAACAAGAGTGTGAAGAAGTTATTCCGTATTGCTGACAACTTGGCTCTGACAACTGCGGGCCTTGTTGGTCATGCACAATCCCTTTCACGAACTCTGGCTGCTGAGATGAGTTTGTTTGAATTGAAGCGTGGCCAGCAAATGACTGTCAAAGGTGCTGCTACAATGACTGCCAACATTCTGGTTGGTCGACCTCACTGGGTCCAACTGCTCATTGCTGGCGTAGATGATACNGGTGGTAGTGTATATTCGATNGATTCAGCTGGTGGTTCAATTCCTGACGAATACTGNGCCACGGGTTCTGGTTCACCGTANATGTATGGTGTGCTCGAAGATCAATTCAAATCCGGTATGTCTGAGAAAGAAGCCCTCAAGGTGGCNGCCAAGGCCTTGCTCGCAAGTGCGCAACGAGACGCTGCAAGCGGGAACGGTATGGACTTGGCTGTCATCACCCAGAAGACAGGCTATCGACAATTGGANGANGCCGANCTCTCAGCGTTGATTAAGCAGTGTTAATTTTCCCGGCGTACGCGCCTTCCTCGCNCCATCCTTGATGGGTACGTGATGAGTGTGTGCTGGGTCGTAAGGAGGTCTAAAGATGCGTCTTTCTTTCCAGCAAGTGAAAAAGAAAATTGAGAGTATGGTCCCATCGAATATTGATTACGATGTGGATTTAGAAGCTGCAAGTATCGCCATTGTGACGGACAACCCAGAGGCATTTTCTGGATCCGATAGTTTGGCAAGCAAGATTGCCAAGACCATCAAGCGTAGGATTGAGATTCGTCCTTCGGCATCCATCATGATGAGTGCTGAAGATGCAGAGAAAAAAATCATTGAGATTCTTCCTGAAGAGGCGGGGTTAAAGCGGATATACTTCGATGGTGCGATTTGTGAATGTACCATTGTTTGCGATGATCCAGGTGTCGCTGTTGGTCCCAAGGGAGCTACAGTACGCGCAATTCGTGATGAAATTGGATGGATTGTTCGTACTGAGCGCTTTGCNGCTGTAGAAAGTCGCACGATGCACAACATCCGCAAGTATCGTCAGGAAAACGCCGAAGATCGCAAAGCCCTGTTGCGTAAGTTCGGGACACGAATATACCGTCCACAACGCTCAGGTGAACCTTGGTGTCGTCTGACTGCTTTGGGTTCATACCGCGAAGTGGGTCGTGCAATGCACTTGGTGACCACCAACGAATCCAAGGTTGTCGTTGACGTTGGGGCCAAGCCAACCAACAACCTGAGTGAAGTAGCTCCCTACTTCAATGCCCCAGAATTGATGCCATTCGAGAACCTCGATGCGATTGTCATTACGCACGCTCACATCGATCATATTGGGCAACTTCCTGTGATGTACAAGTATGGGTATAGGGGTCCAATCTACTGTACGCCTCCGACTCGAGATCTGATGGTTTTGCTACAAAGTGACTACATCAAGGTCGCATCAGCAGAAGGAAACCCTCCTCCATACAGCTTAGGTGATGTGCAGGAGATGATCAAACACATTGTCGATGTAGATTGGGGTAAAACAATTGATATCGCCCCTGACATCAAATTGACAATGTACAATGCAGGACATATTTTGGGCTCTTCGTCACTTCACATGCATGTTGGTGAAGGTAAGCACAACATCGTATTCAGTGGAGATATCAAATATGAAAAATCCTGGCTTTATGATGCTGCAGCTATTCGATTCCCTCGGGTCGAGACACTCATCATGGAATCGACCTATGGTGGTTCCAAGGATTTCCAGCCGACTCGGCAAGAGGCAACACAGGAATTGCAGGATTTGATTCAACGAGCTCTTTCAAGGAAAGGGAAAATTTTCTGTCCTGTTTTTGCCGTTGGACGCTCACAAGAAGTCATGATCGCCATCGATCAATTGTTCAAATCTGGCACTTGTGAACCAGTCACAGTTTGGCTGGATGGGATGATTACAGAAGCGACAGCCATCCATGCCAGTCACCCTGAGGCGCTCAATCGAGATCTGCGTAAAAAGGTCCTGAAAGGGGGCGAAGAGAATCCATTCAATTCAAGCTGGTTCCGTAAGGTTAGTGGGCGTGAACAACGAGAGAGTATTTTGCTCGACCCAAGCCCCTGTATCGTTCTGGCAACCTCAGGAATGATGACGGGTGGCCCTATTGTTGAATATTTCAAGAATTGGGCACCTGAACCAAACAACACCCTTTGCTTTGTCGGATATCAAGCCGATGGGACCCTTGGCCGACGTCTTCAGAAAGGATTCCCTGAAGTGCCAATCAACGATCAAGGACAAACACACATGGTTACGATTGGATGTGATGTCATTACAATCGATGGATTTAGCGGCCACAGTGATCGGCGACAATTGATGGACTACGTGAAAGCGATGAATCCAAAGCCTCGGACGATTATTTGTCATCATGGGGATGCATCAACCTGTGCTGAATTTCGTAAGGACCTTGCAAGCACATATCGTGTTAGGACATATGCTCCGAAGAATCTTGAGACCCTGCGTCTGTTCTAGATGATTGGGATATCAAATCCCGCCTCAGAAGGTTCTGGTAATTTCTGTGATTCCTCGTTCGCAGAATCTTGAATTCCGACATGCTTGTGTTTCGTAGTTTGTTCCACCTTGTCATTTTGGAAAAATCCCATCACTGCAGCAGCAGCCAAAACTCCCGAAAGTGCGAGTAGTGCCCATGCATTTGCACTGACTGTACCCTCGTTGAGAATCAAGAAAANCGATACCGTGGCGAGCATGGCAAATNCGAGTGACAATACCTTTGGGCGGGTATCGACCATGCAACCCGGTCTACCCAGCCTTTGATGAACTGACCGCTCATCGGCGCAACATGGATTTCANTATTGGCANCCCCTCCGGNNCGCGTAATCCGCGCAAATCGNCGCCTAGAACAGGTGGCGGCTCCATCGCAGGTTGGTTGATGACTGCCGTTGCCCCATTTGGAGAAAATGAAGAACATGCTCTTGATCAGGCATTGGTCGAGTTGGGCCTAGGCGATGCTCGACTGATTCAAGGCGAGGGTGCAATGTTGCCCATTGGTTTCGAGCCGGGAACCCCTCAGGATTTACCGATGGGCACTCTGGTCGAATGTCACCTCTCGAAGGCGACAGTACACTCCTCTGGAATTGCATCAGCGGGAGTGGCCTGGGCACTTTGTGTAACACCTGAAGGGGACGAGTGTGCAATTGTATCGACCATGTCTCATCAGGGTTCAATGGAAGAATGTGAAATTGAATTGCGACGAAACTTGCAGAGAAAGTTAGGTAGTCGTGATTTGGAATTGCGTAAATCAGAGTCTGGAGGGGCCTTATTTGAATGCGCAGTAGATGAAATCGAAGCCCAAGAGGGGTTCCATGGGGTGGTTTTGGCAGCTTTAATCCTGCCAAATAGTCTCAACATCGGTGTTTCAAGTGGCCCAACCCGCTCAAGAAACTTAGGTGTCTCGAGTATAGGTGGTAGTTTGGGCGGCCCCAGTGGATTGAGCGGAAGTGGCCAAAGCGACTTTGGGTTTTAGCGCAGTATTCAACAACTACCGCTGTTTGGAAAATGCATGGATTCGATATGGCTTGTCTTACAGTGTGAATCCTGTGGTCGGGCTTTTGGACGCCAAAGCACTAGCAAGAGTATTGTCTGCCCTCATTGCAATCACACAGATGCAAAAATCCTGTCTAGACATCTGAATGCTACTGATGCCAGTGACGCGGTGTCCTTGGCGAATGTACCTCCTGAAATCAGAGATCAACTCTCGAATTGGATGAATCAGCAATCACAAGTGAATCATTCGAATTCAGACAGCCCTCCTGATGGCTCATCAATCTTGGCATCGGCTGAGAATGACGATGGTATCATCACATTAGAATCACTGCGCAAGGCGCTATTTTCTGCAGGATTTGATATTGATGCGGAAGGATTTGCTGACCGTGCAAGTGCAGAGGGAGAATTGATGCGAGTAGGCGCAGATTGTTGGAAACGTGCATGAGAACGTTCATGTTTGTTGAGCGACGCGGCACCATTACTGGACCCGTGGGTTAGCTTGGCTATGCTCGATGCTTTGGGAGCATCAGACCTCAGTTCAAATCTGAGCGGGTCCACTCAATCGCCAAGCTTGTCGATGAGAAATTGTTTGGCCCGTTCTAAAGAATCGGCACGCGCAGCCGGGTTCCCTTCGACATGTGCCCCTCTAATTCGCAAAAAGCGAATCGCCCATTTCCGTTGCCAACGATGATTTAGTGGCCATCGAATTCCGAAGAATAGTTTGCCAGACATCAACCCATTCTTGTCGATTCTAGCCGTTCTTTTGCGCAAACAAACCGCTTTCGGGAGCCAAGTTAATTCCTTTGTGCCGTCAAAAGAGTGGTG
>NZXM01000021.1 GCA_002701965.1 Methanobacteriota archaeon
ATGACCAACGAATATGATGGAATGTCTGGATTTACCCGTGAAGATCTTTGGTTTGAAGCCGATCGAACTCGAGTATTGCCCGTTCAACATGCAGAAGCGGTCGACCGTGAGTTGGCAAAGCGTGCAGATCAAGCCAGAAAGAAGGCAGCGAAAGCAGCTGCGAAGGCTGCAGGTTCGGAGGCATGAACATGGAATTGCCAGCCATTATCATGGACCCCATTGGAGACATTTTTGGATCCGTTGAAGGAATCGCGTTTGGGATCCTTTCAGTGATTGCGATCGCAGGTGCTCTCGGGACGGTTTACTCCAATCGTGTCGCACACTCAATGCTGGCCCTCATCATGTGCTTCTTTGCTGTCGCAGGTGTTTTCCTGATGGCTAACGCTGAGATGTTGGCAGCGATTCAAATTCTAGTGTATCTCGGTAGCGTCATGCTGGTATTCGCTTTCGGTGTAATGCTTTCACGTCGACAAATCATGGAGGAGGATTTCGAATGAGGCTGATGAGTACTGTCGCTAGATTGGGCATTATTGGAATGCTCGGTCTTTTACTCGCGGTTCTCATGGATCCAGCCAATTGGGGCACAGGGTCTTCAGGGGAATTGACGACATTGGAATTCGCCACAGCGGTCCTCGATGATTGGGCATTCACAGTGGTCATCCTTGGTGCCTTGTTGACAATGGCCATGGCAGGCGCAGCATATCTGGTTCGTGACGAGCGTGAAATCAATCTAATGTGGGAACTTCACGGAGGTGAAGAAGAATGATTGATCCTACTTGGGTTGCGGGTTTGGGTGCCTTCCTATTCTGTATTGGATTGGTCGGTGTATTCACTCGAAAGAACGCCATTATCGTTCTGATGTGTATTGAAATCATGCTCAACGCTGTGAATCTCAACTTTGTTGCTGGTGCAATGCATTACAACAACATCGATGGTTGGGTATTCACTTCAGTTGCGATTGCAATTGCTGCTGCAGAAGTGGCGGTCGGTTTGGCAATTTTCTTGGCGCTATACAGTAAGCGAGGCACGATTTCTTTGGATGAGGTTACGCTGCTGAAGCATTAGGGGGGTTATGTATGGGAGAACACAGCAAAGCAGAATGGAACCTACTGCTACCGGTTCTGGCCATGGTTTCCTTCCCAGGAATTCGCATGGCCATGGGCTTCGAAGCGATTGAGAGCGCCTTCTTGATTGTCGCCGTACCCTTGTTTATCTTCCCAGCCATTCTCATTATTGGGCAGATGAACAAAGGCGAAGATTGGTGGAAGAATCAACTCAAGGAAGGCGGAATTGTCGCGCTCGCAGGCTTGATGATCACCCTCTCATTGACCGTTTGGTTGATTATTGAATTCTTGGTTCATCACGCTGAATATGGTGCACAAGGGATAATCCTTGACTGGATTCACTTTGAGGTTCTAGAGGCCAATGGTGAGTGGGCGACATCTACCCTCAGCTTCGGATTGTGGATTGACAGTGTCTCTCTCACCGTCCTGTTTGTGGCCGCCTTCCTCTGTTTCCTTATCTGTTGGTTCGCCATTGGTTACATGACTACAGATCATCAGAACGAAGATCGAAACCACCGCTTCTTTGCTGAATTTATCTTGTTCAGCATGGGTATGTTTGGTATGGTCCTTGCAGATAGTTTCCTTTGGTTATTCATTTTCTGGGAGATTATGGGTCTCTGTTCTTACCTCCTCATTGGCTTCTACTGGGAAAAGCCGAGTGCAGCCGCTGCAGCCAAGAAGGCCTTCCTTACTACGCGTGTAGGTGACGTATTCCTCATGGTGGGCTTGTTCATGTTGTATGACCTGTATCACAGCCTTGAGTTCGCCGTGATTTTTGGAGATCCCACGTTGGGTGGAACCATTCAAGGCGCAGATCTTCAATGGCCATTGATCATGATGTTCATCGGCTGTGTTGGGAAGTCTGCACAATTCCCCCTCCACGTTTGGTTGCCTGATGCAATGGAGGGTCCAACCCCGGTCTCCGCGTTGATTCACGCAGCAACCATGGTTAACGCCGGACTTTACCTTGTGGCACGAATGTTCCCGATTTTCAGCGAGGCCAGTTTTGAAGGTGCCTTATCTGATGTGGCGATGCTGATTGCATGGATTGGTGGAATTACTGCATTCATGGCAGCATTCATCGCCTTTGTAGCCAACGATATCAAGCGTGTTCTTGCTTATTCGACCATGAGTCAATTGGCGTACATCTTCACCGGATTGGGTGCAGCCTGCTGGTTGGCCAATGAAGGCTACGAGAAGTATGCTCTATTCGCATTCGGCGCGGCCCTATTCCATCTGTTTAACCACGCTATGGCCAAGGCCATGCTGTTCATGTCATCTGGTTCAGTCATTCATGAGATGCACCACGCACACGAGCATGCACATGGCGATGGAGATGAGGGTGATCACCACCACTTCGATCCTCAAGATATGCGAAACATGGGTGGTCTTGCCAGTAAAATGCCTGTGACCAGTACTGCCATGATGCTCGGCTCGATGTCGATTATTGGGATTCCATTGATTGGTGGGTTCTGGTCCAAAGAAGGGATTGTCGGTCAAGCCTGGAACGTTTATCTCAAGGGTGGCGAAATGATTCTGTTCCCAGCAATTTTGGTATTGGCAACTGCCGGTATGACAGGTTTCTACATGTCACGCATGTGGTTCATGACATTTGCTGGAAAACCAAAGAGTGATGTTGTGGAGCACGTACATGAAGAGACGCAATGGATCAAGACACCTCTCATTACACTGTCAATTGTGACAGCCTTCAGTGGATTCCTGCTTGCCTGTGGCCACTTTGTGTATTGGCTCTCTGATCCTGCCAGTACCAAAGGTTCACATTTCATGACTGATTTGTTGAAGCACCCTGTAGATGCGATTCTCTACGAACTTGAGCACGCTTTCCTACCTGAAGACAATACGCTGAAGATTGTCGGGTGGACAGCAATTCTCCTATCTGCCGGATTGGGTCCTTTCATTGCGGCACGAATGCATGGCGGACATCTCGCCGAAGGTGAGCGAGCCATCCCATTGACGTCATGGTTGATTCGGTACTCGGGTAGTGTTGGTCACACGGATGTGGGAGAACTTGCTGAAGGTGGATTTGCCACCGCTCTACACAACCGCTTGTATATCGATGATGCATATGAGTGGTTGATTTCCAAAACTCTACTACCTCTCGCCAAAATCTCTGCTTGGATTGACAAAAATTGGGTGGATGGAATCATCAAGGGTATCGAGCGCGGATCTCAATGGATGAGTACATCGATACGACAGTACACGACTGGCCGTGCTAGCGACTATCTGCTAATGACGGCGATTGGAATGCTGATATTCGTCGGTATCCTATGGGGGGTGATTTGAGTGCAAATTGCAGATTTGATTACCATTTTGGGCAATCCATTGACCGTCATGACACTGCTCCCGATATTGGGTGCTCTGCTTCTCATGTTGGCGCATTGGATGGCCAATGCCGAAATGCGAGTTACACTGGAGAAACCCATCCGTGCTGTCAATTTGACTCTGGCTTTACTGATGTTCATCCTCGCCACACTGATTGGTTTAGAGGAAACTTTTGGTCTCGCGTGGGGTGAGTATCTTTACCAGAACTGCCAAGTTGGTGAAATCGGAACAGGCAGCTGTGCCTTGATTGGTAGTATTGGCGTCTCTTGGCACGTCGGTATAGACGCACTCTCATACCCGATGGTTTGGTTGACAACTCTGCTGATTCCAATCACCATGGTTGTCGAATGGGATGCCAAGAAGGGTGCATACTTCCACAGCTTGATTCTGATGATGGAAGGCGCATTGATTGGCGTGTTTGTCAGCCTCGATTTATTTGTCTTCTACGTCTTCTGGGAATTGACATTGATTCCAATGTTCTTCTTGATTTTAATGTGGGGTGGCGAAGATCGTCGATATGCTGCTCAGAAATTCTTCATCTACACATTCACAGCAAGCGTATTCATGCTTGCAGGTATTCTTGTGATGTATTTCAACAATGATGCAAGTTGGATTGGCAATATCACGGGTAAATCATTTGACTTTGTTCTGATGGATACTCAAACTGATTTCATCGCATCTGAAGGATTGCGAAGCATTGTCTTCCTTTTGATGTTGATTGGATTCGCCACGAAGTTGCCCAGTGTTCCTGTACACACTTGGTTGCCGGATGCCCACGTTCAGGCCCCCACTGCTGGTTCAATGCTATTGGCGGGTGTCATGCTAAAGATGGGCGCCTATGGATTCCTTCGCCTCGGTGTGACCCTATTCCCTGATCAAGTCATTGAATTCCAAACACTGCTACTCATTTTGGGAATGGTCAGTCTTGTGTACGGTGCAGTTGTTTGTTTGGGGCAACTCAACCTCAAGCGCATGGTTGCATATTCATCTGTAAGTCACATGGGATTGATTTTCCTAGGAATTGCCACACTGGAACCCTTAGGCATCGCTGGAGCGATCTTCATGATGTTCGCGCACGGAATCATTAGCCCACTACTGTTCGCTGTTTGTGGTTCATTCAAGCACCATTACCACACGCTTGAGATTGATTCGATGCGTGGCCTGGCCAAGCACAGCCCATGGATGAGTGGGCACATGATGGTCGGATGGATGGGCAGCCTCGGTTTGCCATTGATGGCAGGATTCGTCGCTGAAGTCGCAGTACTCATTGCATTTTACATGGCATTTGGTTGGTGGGTCTTACTACCAGCAGTCACTCTCATCGTTACTGCAGCTTACTACTTGTGGAGTATGCAGCGAACCATCTTCGAAGGTGGTCGCGATGACCACGACCACCCGATTGCCAAGTTGCCCTCAACACTTCATGGAGAATCTCCACGTGATATCACCTGGCATGAGAACACAGGCATGCTGATTCTCGGCGTTTTGGCAGTGGTTTACGGTATCTACCCAGACTTCTTTGGCATGTTTGAGATGATGTCCGACTGGGCGTCTCTCTTGGTTGAGTACCGACTATACCCAGCGGAGGTGGGCCCATGAATCTAGGAAATTTGTTTGCCGGTCCAGACATGGCCAGTCGCTTGATGCCAGAGTGGATTATGATTCTCGGAATCATCGCCATGCTTGTTGTACCCAACATTGGAAATGCGACATTCAGACTCCCAATTCCAGGGAAGTCTTGGCGCATTCCCTACCTTATTGGTGGCAAGCGCTTTGCTTTGACCGGCGATCCAAGGTTGCCAAAGGCCATTGCAGCATTTACTCTGTTTGCCTCATTCATTACAGCCTTGCTTAGTCAAATGATTGATTCTGGTGTTGGTGTCGCTGAGACTTGCATCGCAATGGTCGAAGGAAAAGTTGAGGTCGGAGAAAATTGGTGTGGGCAAGATGCGACGGTGCTCAAGGTCGATGCATTTAGTCGATTGATGGAGATGATGTTTACTGCCGCTCTTTTGCTCGCACTATTGGCTAACTGGGATCGTCTTCCTGCAACTCCGGTCAATCGTATCCCTACCAAGAAACAGCGGGATGAAGGTGTCGAATCTCGTCGACTCCACAGGCTTCTAAACAACCGTCGTCAAGTCGATTTCTCATTGCTGATTCTGATGGTTGCCCTTGGGATGTCAACCGTTGCATTATCCACCAATCTCTTCATGCTCTTCGTTGGCCTTGAGTTGGCGAGTATGGCTTCGTATGTACTGATTTCATTCAACAAAGAAACAGAAATTGGACCTGAAGCCGGTGTGAAATATTTCATTGTTGGAAGCGTGGCAAGCGCTGTTGGTTTGTACGGCCTGTCGATGCTCTACATCTGGAATGGCGATCTGTCAATTTCCAGTTTGTCAAGTGCTTGGGCTGCCGGGCCAAATGGAATGGCCATCATCGGTTTGGCGATGATGTTGGTTGCCTTCGGATTCAAGGTCAGCGCAGTACCGTTCCACTTTGCAGCTCCAGATGCATATGCTGGAGCGAGCGCACCTGTTGCTGGCATCCTAGCGACTGCGAGTAAGGGCATGGGCTTCGTTGCATTGATGCGTGTACTCATTGGAGTAACGTTAGTGGACGATGGCAGTGAATGGATGCTACTCATTGGAATCGTTGCTGCCATTACCATGACATGGGGTAACATTGCTGCACTTGGTAGTCGAAACCCGAAGCGTATGCTGGCTTATTCTAGCGTTGCTCACGCAGGCTACATGCTTGCGGGTATTGCCGCCATCGGAGCATTGGGTCCAGGTGAAGGCAGTGAATTGATTGCCACCGCACTCCTCTTCCACCTAGTGGTATTGGTTGCGTTCAAGTTAGGTGCTTTCCTGGTCATTTCATTGTTAGAATGTGACAATGGTCGAGGACACAAACTGGAGCACTACCATGGTCTTGCCCGCCGCGATCCTCTTCTTGCCGTATCGATGATGATTTTCATGCTGGCTCTTGCTGGTGTACCACCATTGTCAGGGTTCTTGTCAAAGCTGATGATGGTCAGCGGTATCATATCAAGCACTGTTGGCGATGCTGCGGGCTCCAATCTTTCCGAAGCGATCGGTTCACTTTCGTGGGTCTTCTGGTTGGCCATCTTGGTGTTCATCAATAGCGCTATTTCGTTGTTCTATTACCTTCGAATCTGCGTTGTGATGTTCTTTGAGGAATCTGATCGATTGGCAGTTCCACGTGCCCCACTGATTCGGATTGCAATCATGTTGTGCACCATGGGCACACTTGTCTTCGGATTCGGTCCATTGGCAGATGTGTTGGCCTCTGCTGCGAATGACGCTGCAATGGCATTGTTTGGTTAATTCCTAGCCAATGTTCAGACATCGTTTTTCGCCTCCGTGTTTATGTAGGGTGGTCGATTCGCGAGCCTGTTACCATGGGTCGACGACGAGAGGAAACCGTAGATGAAGAGCTTCTAGCACAGCTTGAAGGCGATTCTAGCGATAAAATTCGAGTCCCCCTTCCTAACGAGCGAATCAACGAAATGTTTGCTATCGCAGATCAAATTCTTGGCGGTCGCCGCGTTCGTGTTGTATGCGCAGATGGGGAGACTCGTTTGGCTCGAATTCCCGGAAAGATGCGCCGACGTCAGTGGGTTCGGGAAGGCGACTTGATTGTCGTTCAGCCCTGGGACTTCCAAGATTCAAAGGCCGATGTCAAGAAGCGATATTCGAAAACCCAATCTCTCTATCTTTCTCGCAAAGGGGTTTTACCCGAAATTGTCGATGTATTTGGTACAGGAACCGAATCATGGGACGATTTAGATGATGCTGGTATTTTTGGTGGTGGGCCCAGTTCCGAACCTGAAGTAGTCGAGGAAGTGATTGAAGAAAATCCAGTTGAAGATTCAACAGATGAAGAGGAAATGGCTGAGGTCGAGTCCGTTACGGCTCTACCAGAGGAAGAACCAGAACAGTTCGATGACGTCAGCGACGATGATATCGACAGTTTGTTTGGTCCTGCTTAGGGGGTGTAATCATCGCGCGACGCCGGAAGGCACGACGCGAAAGCGAACCGCGTGATTGGACCGACTTGAACGAGCCCGAAGATTATGATTTAGATGCTGAACCTACGCAGGTCGAGAAACAAATCGAAGCGGATAACATCGCGCTTGCTGAAGAGATGTGGAAAGCCGATGAAGAATCAATCGCTCACGCAGAAATGGACAAAAAACTAGATTCTTGGACTTGGATGAAGGAGAAGAAGTATGCGACCATGTTCAAACAGATTGAACACCGTTTGGAAGGCGCATTGGGCAAGGGTCAGTTTGAATGGGTCGATCGTCGGGTATTCGATCAAGTATTCGATCAGCGCACGCTTCTATCCGTATACAAGCTCATGCAACAAGGGCATATCGATACACTTGATTGGCCAATCGCAAGGGGAAAGGAAGCTCACGTATTCCATGCAACAACACCCAATGGNGTTGCNGCAGTCAAGATTTTTCANACGAGTAATGCTGTCTTCAAGGGATTGATGCAGTACATCGAAGGCGANCCTCGCTTTGGAGGTCTCCGCCGCCGCCATCATGAATTGGTGAANATATGGGTGCGTAAGGAGCACAGAAATATGATGCGAATGTCCAATCATGGCTTGCGAGTTCCAGAACCTCACGCNCTNTTTCGAAATGTCTTGGTCATGGATTATCTTGGAGATAAAGATGGTCCCAGTCCCAGATTANGAGATATCGANGTAGAAGATCCAGGCCCAGTATTTGATGAATTACTCAATTGGTTACGAGATTGTTGGCAGAAAGCAGATTTGGTCCACGCGGACTTTAGNGAATACAACATTTTGTGGCACAATGGCGAACCNCGTGTCATCGATGTGGGCCAAGCAGTGACGAGTACACACCCTCANGCTGAGGAATTTTTGGTNCGAGATGTCACACGATTGGTTGAGTGGGCCCAAAGACAAGGAGTTGATGTTGAACTTGCAGAGGCCATGGCCAACGTGTTATACTGATCACTCTTCTTCAAACCCAACAGATTCATCATCAGCGAGTTCCATCATTTCGTCAACAGCATTTCCATCAAATGGATCCACCTGCGCATCCTTGTATCGGCGTTCACGTTTTCTTCGTGCGGCCTCAAGTCCAGGGACGAGTGCTGCAAACCGTTCACCATCATCTCTCAAGTCAATGGATTCAAGATTCCGTGCAGCCATCCGCTTTTTCCTTCTCTCAGTCTCAAGGTGTTTGAGTACAGAAGAGTGCTCTGCACCTTGCAATAGACGTTCGATGGCTTGTCCAGCCAAAGGCAATCCTTCTTCGTCACCGATGATGACCACAGTTGAACCATAGATTACAATCTCTGCACCTGAGTGTTCCTCAATCAACTGTCGAATGCGTCCATCGCGTCCAATCAACCGACTACGAATACGGCGTTGCTGGTTTGCATTTTTACCAACATATTCTCGCATGTCATATAGCATTAGGTGATGGTCATCATTCAGCAATTGAATTGCTCGTTCAGGATTCATGCCTCTGCCAATTGCACGAATCACATCAGGAAATTTCATTCTAGTAATGGGATCGAATTCTTCATTCCAAACAACTGAAACATCACCGCTGTTTGAATCGATGTGAAGTGTTGAATTGGTTGCCTTTTCCAAGGCCTTACGGGTCGCCCCCTTCCTTCCGATGAGGACCGCAATACGGTCCTGGGGGATCCGAGCAAGACCTTCCATCAGAAAACGCGACCAAGGTCTCCTCTTTCAAGACGCCGATTCACGTCGATTCAGAATACTGCTTACAAACAGTCCCANGATGAACAAAATCACNAGATTCGGNACAAATCCGCTAACTGAACCAACCACTTGAGGATCAGCCGCCCCAATCAAGAGAAAATACTCGTTGTTTCCTTCGTCGCGTTCTGGAATTGAATCGTCAGGATCGACAATTACACGAATATCAAATTCGCCCGCAGTCAAAAGTGTGACATTCATGGAAATTAGTTCCTGCTGGTCAATGAAGCTACCCGATGGGAGCACCATGGAATCCAATGTTGTCCAATCTGTCAGGGCATCACGACTTGCTGGTGCACTTTGGATGCTTACAACCACACTTCCGGAATAGAATTCATTGGTTTGAATTTGCGCTTCCAACAAGACGGGATCTTGAGTTCCCGCTCGCACAATCAATCGATTCAAGGTTGCGTCAGATACTGTGAAATCAAGTCCCGGTAGAATCAGAAAGTGGGATGCAGAGGTGGTTGCGGTATTTCCGGCAGTATCGACAAGTGTTGCTCTCAATGAGAGATATTGACCGGCCCGGGTTGACCAATCGATGGCAGAGGATAGATTGGCTGAGGTTCCCGAACCGACACTAAGCCAATCTGTCGAGATATCAGGAATAGAACCAGCACCATTCGCATCAAACCCGTATTCAATACTACAGGCAGACACATCAATTCCAGAATTGGCGTCAGTCGCATCGATATTGACAGCCAGAGGACCCATTAGAGAATCAGTGATTTCCGAACCGAAAATCCAGCCACCTGCTATTGGAGCGGTACGGTCGACCATCATGGTCACATTGTGTGCATCGCCAATGTTTCCAACCTTGTCTACAGCTCTGAACTGAATGGTGCGAACCCCTTCGTTCAATCCCATTGAACCAGCACCTGCCGCACCAATGTTTGACCATTCATCAGCACTGTCGCGTACGTGATAGGTCTCGATTCCAGAACCACCATTATCGGTAGCATTGCTACCCAGTCCATTGAAAATCAGGGTTGCTGAATCCGTCCAAGAATTGGGNGTGACAGAAAGTGTTGGGGTTCCAACTACAGGGCCTGTGCGATCAATGCCAATGTGAATCGAGGTTTGCGCAGAATTTCCTCCGTCATCAAATACGGACAGTACAGGCGTCCACTTCCCCTCGTCTAAATCACCAGGGGACCAAGCCCAGGAATTGGTCAGAGTCCCTGGTCCATCTTGGGCAGGTGTTCCTGAACCGGGAACATTGGTGAGGGTTGCATGGGATAGGTGAGTATCAGAAGCACTCCATGAAAAATCGAGTGTCCCTGATTCAGTGGTGGTAAACCAAGCTCGGTTGATGGTCGAAGAACCATCGCCAACGACAGCGTTGGAGACACCTAGAGAAAGATCACTCGGAGCAGTATTGTCAATGGTGAACGTTGGACTGGTAACCCATCCGGTCGTTGAGGAATTGGTCAGCGTCCCTTGAATTCTCAATTGATAGTCTCCATCAGCGTACGTGCTTGTATCCCATGCTGTCAACCAAGGTGTGTTGGTGATATTTGCAACGGGAGACCAACTGGCTCCCTCAAGCACTTCGACATTGATGAAATCCATGTCGGCGACATTGGTNGTGCGNACGGTGTAAGTTCCAGAGATGACNTCTCCCGCATCAGGGCCNCCACTAAAGTCGAAACCGCCACTCCGTCCTGNNGTTGCATCGACAGAAATCCAAGCGCCGTGCGGAGCCATGCACAGTAGAATCACCACCAAGGGCGCGAGAACCAAGCGGCGAGAGAGCATCGGCACCAAACCTTCCACCGTGTACCTCATCCTTCAAGGCTTTCCAATGGGAGTCGCGACTNCGTCGCTTGCAGGGGGTTTGCTGGTGGATTCGGGAAGCAGTTTGAAGTGCCTCGCCTGACCTCAGGAATACATGGAACGGCCTTTGCTTCGGCAGATTCTGTGCACCCTACTATTCGTCGCTCCAATTTTGTTCGTCCCATCAGCGGCNACTGGCGAGCAATCTGGTAGCATAGCATTCAGCACNGAAGGACTTGCAATGAGTCCGTCCACACCAGTCGAAGGTGGGGATGNTACCTTCANACTGTCATTNCAAAACGTNGATCAAGTCATCGCTGATGATGTCACNGTCGAATTTCACAAGAACAATTACCAGTCAGGAAATCCTGCGGCTCTTTACAANATTGATATCGATGCCAATGAGTTTGAAGATGTTGTTTTTGTTTGGAATAATCTGAACTGGGGAGAAGGCGAACAGACGTTGGTCATTCGCGTTAATCACGACAATAACCCAGTCTTCATTTCCCATGACTTTTCAGTTCAAGGACTGGCCAACTTAAGGTTCTCCCATTTTGAAGTAAATCCGTCATCAGGCGGCTATGAAGGGGAATCAATTTCTGTTGAGATTGAAGTTGAGAATGCCGGCAATGCAGATGCTCCCAGTAGCCATCTTGAGTTGACGATTGGAGGAGGCCAATATCTTCTCGATGTCCCATCACTGACCGTAGGTGAGAAGGCTTGGCTAAACGAAACCGTCTCTGCTCCCGCGGCGGGAACGTATGATGTTACAGGTATCGTGAATGCAGATAGTAGCGACAATATCGTTGAGTCAACTACTGCAGACAACTCTGAAACACGTTCCCTATCCATAGATACTCTGCCTGATTATCGACACGCCGAGGGCCCCAATGTAGCCGCCGATCCAGGTTTGTCCGGCCCTTGGACCCTCACTGGCACCATCGCCAGAGACGGGGGAGTCGGTTCGACAACAGTTCCTCTTNAAGTNCGAACTCANGGNGGNATNACTCTCAAGGTTGAGTCTCTTTCTTTCACTGAAGTGGACCCATTTGCNGAATATTCGATTACAATTACTTCAGTAGATCTTCCCGATACAACACCGGGTGAAGTTGCGCTTGAATTGGTAATCGACCCCTCAGAGAGTGTTCCACAATCTGCTACATTCAACAATCTTGAAACAGTGATTCTCACCATTCACCAAGAACCGAATGTGGTGGTAACTGGAGCATCTCCGAGTAGTTATGAAACGACACCTGGGAGTCAAGTGACATTTACTGTCTCTCTACAAAATGTCGGTATGGTGACTGCCACGGGTGACTTGATGGCAACCTTTGATGGAGAAGTGATTGAAACAAAAACGGGTATCATCATCCCTCCTTCAAGTACCGCAAATCAAGGACAGATTAGCGTTCAATTCAACGTAATCGCGCAAGGTCTTACGCGCGATATTCCATTCGAAGCCGTTTGGACAAAGAGTACGAATTCCTATGACCGAATTGAATCCGATAACACCGCATCGAGTTCGGTCAAACTAAATTCAGATTTACAATTAAGATTCTTGCTTAATTCTGAGGCGTGGAATGAACCTGATGTCCCTCCATTGAAGACAGGAATCACATACATCTACTCAATCGATGTCATCGCCGATGTTGGACAAGGCGTTGAGACATTTGAGTGCGTTGATCGTTCAACAAATACGATTCTAAACATCACTGAACCCTTCACATTCGATTCAGCAGATTCTTCTGAGAATATGCACACCATTCGATGCAGAGTGACAGCTCTTGACCCTGGCCAAATCGAGCTTTCAGTGAAAGCATCTGGAACCAGTACCACAGTCACACCTCATGCAAGGGCTTGGGAAGTGGTTCGTGCGGATGGCGATAATCCATCAGGAAATGATGAATCAATGTCAATCCTGTTGTTTTCTGTTGCTGGAATTATTGGCTTGATTGCACTGATTGCAGCCATCATTTTGACACGACGGGGATTGGCGGACGCTGAGCGAGAAACCTACGAATTATGCCCCGCTTGTGATGGTGAATTGGAAGGCGATGAGGACATTTGTCCTCACTGTGATTTTGACTTACGAGTCGGGCGCACGAAATTCCATGATTGCGCAGAATGTAACGCCACCATCCCATCCATGCTCGATCATTGCCCTTACTGTGGAGCTGAGCAGGACATCGGTGCGCATTACACACGAAGGGAGCGTAAATTCAAGCCACTGCCCGCAGAAGAGGAAGAAGAAGTGGTCGAAGAAGAAGATGAGGATGAAATCGTCCGAGGCTACGAAGGATTCGATGCTCATGCTGGTTCTCTCGGGTTTACTGAAGAGCAATGGGAGGGAGAATGGGATGAGAACATCTCCGAAGCAGAGGAATATTTCGATACACAAGAAGAAGAGCGGATTGCTGCTGAAGAGTCCACAGAATCCGATGAAGAAGTTGAAGAAACCGTCGTCTCAACCGGACTTAGCGAGGCAATGGATGAGATCCCCGAGCATGACTTGGATGCCTTCTTGGGTGATGTCAAATCACGCCGACATTTGTCCGATGAAGATGTTGAATTGACTGCTTCCGATGCTCAGTACCGTGAGAAGTTGTTTGAGTTGACTGGTGAAGATGGTGTGCTTCCNGGACAACAAGTCAATGTCGAAGACATCGTTGACAANACTGTAGTCGGTAACGAGGTTCGTTCTGCCAGCAGNGATTTCACTGTCNCTGATGACGAAANCCCAGTCGCCAAGCAAAATGNGGCNCCTGCAGATGATTCAGATTCACCCAAGCGNAGAAGTGTACGNCGTCGAAAGAAGCAAGATTGAATCATTCAAGAGGCCGTCAAGCAAAAATGTGCAGCCATGTACCGATAGAATGGAGGGACANGTGTGGGCGNCCTGTACAAACGCAGTATTTGCGCCGTCATGACCGTTCTACTTCTGACCATGTCTCTGCCAGGATGCCTTTCCTTGGTCTATGGTCGAGAAATCATGGAAGGCGTTCGCGGAGAACCGGAAATTGACGAAGATTGGCGTGTATACGATTTATCGCACACATTTGTGCTAGAAGGCGCAGATGCTTTCTCACAGATTCAGGAATCTAAAACTGAACAAATCGAAATCGATGAAACNGTCAGTGAAGTCGTCATCATTTTCAAGACATCTGTGAATTATCATTTGGGCGAATCTGATCAGAGGTATGTGTCTGTCCAACTACTTTGGTGTGATGAATTCGGGTCGAATTGTGATACNTCTAATCCCATCTATGAAGTCATNGCAGACAACGGATCTTACCCGCAGGAAACCGTAGAAATTGATCGCGATATCAATCAATTTGATGATGGTATGTGGTTGTTGACAGTCGACGGTCGTGGAGGTGGAACGAATACAGGAATCTCAACACTCGACTTTGAGGATTCATGGTTACTTCGAGTCCGAGTAGTTCGNCCCTGTCTGCAATTCCCGGAAAGTCCGACAGAATGTACACCACTCATCGATTTGTGATTAAACCAAACTTTGATCACAATGACTACGCCTTGAGCAGTTCTTACACTTGCCCCTGCGCTCATGGTTACGTTTTGCACCACCTTCAACCATCAATCGCTGGATTTCCTTCGTCGAATCCATCAATTCTTGTTTGGTCATTGAATCCCATTGAACAGTGAACAGTGTATCTGTNCCGTATCGAAGAATNCCATAATCTGGTGNNACANCTGTGGTATTTTCAACCAGATGAAGATAGGCCATCAACTGCATTTTGTGGCTTTCATGTGGATGCTCAGGTACCTTTCCAGTTTTCTGTTCAACAGGAATAAATTGGNTGTCAATTTTCACGATTTGATCTGGACGACCGCGAACTCCAGTCTCTTCATCGATAAGTAACGAGGCAGTTTGCCCNGAATCNTCNCTGTATGNAAGAANATCTTGTTCCCTCAAGCCTGTTTCTTTTTTGGCCANACTCGCCTTTTGCTCAGTCATCAGAACACTATGCAATTTCCATGCNGTAATGAGTAACCAAATCAATGTGAATATGATGAGAGCAAAGGCGAAAGTAGTTCTGTTTTCAGCCCAATAAATCGCCAATCCATGGAGTGCNACAGCAATNGANGCCAACAANAAACGAACTTCGGTGGTGCCCGCAATTCCNAACCCACTGTTTTCTGTCTTGAATGGTGANTCTAGAGAATCTTCATCTAAGCCAGATTCGATTNCCGGAGGCTGTGCTAAACCAAACGGTCTGCCCANCCATCGCCTCCATGGTAGTGAAATCAGCATGATGGCAAGCAGTAGCCAGACTCCTGCCAAGATGACCAAATATTTGCCGATATTTTGAATGAAATCTTCAGAAATAGTCCCTTGATTAACAAAGAAAAACGCCGCTGAATCTGCCGATAATGCGCAGACGACGGTCAACCACCATGACCATACCACCATCTCTCGAGAAGCTTTTTGATCAGCATCTTTGTANTCTTTCATTTTCTTGTGAATTTGGTCATGNGCTAGCATCCCCCGTTTGATNGCATCTCCATCCCCACTAACTCCCGCCTTCGAAAGTTGCCAGGAGACAGGGCAGTACGTGTGGCGCTCCAAATCGGAAGCTGATACGGGGAGCGCAATGCCCTGTAAATCGNCCCAGTGACCATCTTCTCTCTTTTTGCCGTCAGTCATTGGCTTGGANAGGTCAAGCCCCGAACCAGTGGAAACGGCTTCACCCATATCTGCCTCTGGAAATTTCGATNGGTTAAGCATTCTTCCAAATTGTCCCGCTCAACCCCACGGTTTATTGTCAAACATCTAATCGGGACACTGCGTTTGAAAATCCCTCCTGACGGAGCGAAGCGGTTATGAAGAGGAGGTGGGTGGCCAAGCCGCCCGAGGTACTGATATGTCAGATTCCATGCTACTGCCCCTTGAAACCTATGAGGAGCACAAGGTCCACATCGGTGCTCTACAGAAGAGCGCGGACATGAANCCCTTCCTCAGCGATTCTTCCGGCGATAGCACTGGTTTGCACATGATTAATTTGGAGCACACCGATGCTCGAATGCGNATCGTTGCGCAGTTCCTCAACCGTTACGATCCAAGCCGAATCCTGGTTGTCAGTGCTCGACAATATGGTCAGCGCCCTGCACGAAAGTTTGCGCAGGCCATTGGCGCAATGCACATCGTCGGCCGATTCATTCCTGGCACGCTCACAAACCCACGCTTGCGAACTTANATCGAGCCCGAACTCATTGTAGTCACAGACCCTCAAGCAGACCAACAATCACTCTCTGAGGCCGTCAGNAGTGGACTTCCAGTCGTCGCTCTTTGTGATGCGAACAACAATCTGCGAAATGTGGATATCTGCCTACCTGCAAACAACAAGGGTAAGCTTAGTTTGTCCCTAATCTATTGGCTTCTATCCAGAGAGGTTCTCAAGGAACGTGGAAGCATGGATGATGACACTTGGGAAACCATGCAAGATGTTACAGAATGGGAATCGACTTTCTGAGTAGGGCTCAGGAGGTTCGGAATGCCTGAACCGGTTCCATTGTTCTTGGCCCCTATGGCGGGCGTAACTGATGTCGCATATCGTCTGTTGGCCAAAGAGGCTGGGGCGGATTTCACAGCAACCGAATTTACTGCNGCGAGTGGTTTGAGCCGTCAAGATGCCAAGTCNTGGGCTAAAGTTGAAACCCATCCACGGGAATCCCCATTTATTCCCCAAATTTTTGGAGGNATTGANGATGAGATGGTTGAAACCGCTCGACTTTTGTCCAAGGGTGCAGACATCATCGANCTCAACTTCGGGTGCCCNGCACCCAAAGTGACGAAGACCTGTGCAGGTGCCGCAATGATGGGTGANCCNGACAATTTGGTTCGAATGGTCGAGCGATGTATCGAAGCGAGCGACGTTCCGGTATCCGTCAAGATGCGGTTGGGCACCAATCAAGAAACGTTGACTGTGCTGGACATTGCNGAACGCTGTGCTGAACTNGGNGTCTTACGAGTTTGCGTTCACGGNCGTACACTTGCGCAGAAGTATCGNGGTGTAGCNGATTGGAANATGATTGCNAAGGTTGTCGAAGTCTGCGAACCTTACGATACACCTGTGATTGCGAATGGGGATGTCATTGATGCGACCAGTGCAGCACAGTGCCTNGAAGTGACNGGTGCNCANGGATTGATGATTGGACGGGGTGCGATAGGAGATCCTTGCATTTTTGGACGAATCAAGAACGANCTTGGNTGGGAGGAGTTTGAAACCCCATGGGGTGATGCAAATNTAGCAGGTCAGAAGCATTGGGCATGGAANCGTTATGTCGAACTGGTCGACGAAATNGGTGGNCCCTATGCGGCTNGAAACATGAAGCAACACGCGATTTCATTCACNAAGGGTCTNCCCGGAGGACGTGAATTNCGACCCCATCTACATGCAATCAAGAATTTCCGCTTGATTGGAGAACCACTCAACATTGCNTTGGAAGCCTTCTCTAAGCGGCGTCACAACACACTGATGCTTCCAGAAGCAATTGAGGCNGCCGCCACAGCTTCCNAGGCAGGGGGATGGNGCCGATGAGTNANGCTAGACAGGGATGGTACGGNATTGGNATTCTTTCACTGACGTTCGTAGTNCTNCTTNTTCTCCANATGGCCTCNCCNTACCTCGGNTGGAATGATCCAGANGTCGAGGATGGTTTCGTGATTGATGAGGTGGTGAGNGGNCTCGGAGGTCCGGCTTGTCTTGAGTGGATTTCAGATCGTGATTTGCTTGTCTGTGACCGTGATGGAGACGTNATCAGATTATTGAATTTCGANATTGATTCAAATCAATGGGAGCCAACTGAGNATAGTTTTACACTGTTAACCAATCTTCACGAACCTCATGATATCCTNATTCTTGATGACCATATCTTGGTCTCAGAGCGAGGTAAATTAACTCGTATCAATCAGACACTGATTGACTCTACTTTGGATGAGGTCCCTCGNTGGACGCTCATCGAAGATGTNCCGACNGGTAACCATCAGACAAACAATCTCGATGTCATGCCCAATGGAACNGTCATTTGGCACGTNGGNTCAACTTGCAATATCTGTGATGAAGCGGACGAGCGTAATGCCGCCTTGTTGTGGGTGAATTCAAGCACAGGGGAGCATGGTGTTCTTGCTAGTGGTGTACGCAATTCCTTCCACGGGACTTGGGTGCCTGACATGGGATATCTCTTCAGTGACAATGGCCGGGATTGGGAAGGAAATCATCCGCCAGAGGANATCAACCTNCTGATTCCAGGTCAGGATTATGGATGGCCTGACGATGATCCNGAACATCCAGTTCCGGCAGGAACGATCGGACCNATNGCAACCTGGACNTCGCATTCCAGTCTCAATAATCTAGCGTATCGACCTTTGAATTCATCCTTCCCTGGTGGTAACCATACCGTCTATGCCACGGTGTTTGGTTCTTGGAATGCCATCGCTCCAGTTGGNCATGAAATCGTGCGNATCGACTTCNCNGAGAATGNGAGTGCNCCACAAGGNTGGTCTTCNGAAACNTCNGTATTNGCNTCAGATTTGAGTGCACCATTGCCGATTGCATTCCATCCAAGTGGAGAGTTTCTATTCTACACCAATTTTCTTGATGATGGTACANTGTACGTNATTCACGGATAAATACAGTCTAATCTGATTGTATTACTTTCTCTAGGGTCTCAGCGACACGCTTGATTCGTCGGAAGGTTCGGTCGGCTTTGGCGAGTACCTTTTCGCACACTTGATTTGACTTGCCTCCACAAAGACGCCACCCAATCGGCAACTTACCACCAAGTAAATTCAGCAGAACCATCTGTTCTTTNGGATCGACTGACGAGAAAACTTTCTCACAACTTTCGACATTGAACGAACCGCCTTCCAAAGCCTTCACAACTTTCTTGGCTACCTTCTCATCGATTCTNGACAATCCACCTTTCTTCATCAACCAGTCACTACCGCGACGATCATGCTGAGAATGTAATGCCGACCACAATGTAACTGGCAATCGATCAATTCGAGGAATTCGCTCGACCAANCCTGCTGCTCTAAACCGGTCGAGTGTNCTGGTTAACCGAGGTCGAGTAGTNCCCCATTGATCTAGTGCCTCATCCAATGAAAGNGGTGCATGCGCACTCAACAGATGCTCAAACATGAGTCGGCCGAGTGGGGCACTACCGTCTGCAGGACGACGTACTCGGTCGCCTAGCAAACCCAGGTCNATTAGGAACGCATCCAGTTCATCTTGGCCGTCAAGCAACGGGGCTCTACCCCGAATCTGAATTTGGAATTGAGCNTCATCCTTCTTTTCAGATGGGATTTTCATCCGCGCTTCGCTTTCAGTCATCCATNCCTCNAGCATTCTAAGNCGTTGTTCCAGAACCAATCGAGCTTCAGTTGCCATCATTTCAACAGCATTGGACAAGGAACCATTCCGTANATGATGAACACGCCATCCATCTCGATTGACTGCTGCGGTGAGTCCACATTCGTTGAGTTTGCTCAATTGNTACTGAATCGCAGTAGGTGATAACCCNAGTTCATCTCCGAGTGTCTGTGCATCCCAACCTTGTCCCGGTTCATTCAACATATACTCACACAAGATCCTGTGAATGGGTGAGTGGACACCCTCTCCTGTCCAATCATCACCTGAACGACGAATAAATTCGAGGGTATCAAGTAACCAACTGACCAGTTGATCAACGTCNCGCGAGCCTGCAGGAGCAGGTTGCTCGACCAATCGCATGCTCAGCATAGGCNAATGCCGGAGCAGGGGGGCTCAAAACCTCTCCTACGCCAGAAGCGACTCAGACCTAACTATGTCGTAAAAATNGCCGCCNCCGATTACTCAGGCAAAGGTCGTTCATCCAACCATTCATACTCAACGCCAGACGTACTCAGACCGTCTAGATGTGGAGCCAACTTCAATTCATGACTGTGGAGGATGCCTCGTCGCCTAAGCACCTTGATCGCAGAGTGAACGGTTGCTCTTGAACGACCTAATTCGCGGCTCAATTCAGCTTGACTCTTGGGCTGAGGATTCTTCATCAGTCGCGCAACAACAAGACGTTGTGCTCCTGAAAGACCNACCGGCATCATTCGTGCNGCGCTCTCAGAGTCACCGACATTCATNTCTCTCAAGACTTCGATTTGTTGCGGTGCTCCAGCATAATGACAGGAGCGGCCATTGACGGGAATCACCGTGATTGAGCGATTGGAAATCAAGACATCCAAGTGATGTCGAAGGGTTCCATTGGCAGCACCCAATTCTCGTTGTAACTCGCGGTAGGCCAACCCTGGTTGTGCCTCAAGAACTTGTAGAATGCGCTGGCGNAGTGGGTGTTCCCATGGGTTGTTTTCCCTCGTAGAAATAACACCACTAGCGGCCCAATTCCAAGGAAGAGCCGCACCGAGGCTTGCGCCTACAGCAGCGACTCCAGCCATGAGCCAAGGGCGCTGACGATGCCATTGCTGTAGTAGTGCCATCGAATCCCTTTGGGATTCAGTGCTTATTGAAGCAATTGGTCCAGTGTTCGGACAACTCAATCGGTTCGGACACGCACNCTCTGCCAATCTTCCATGCCCGATNCTGGTTCTTCCCAATCNGGGTCACCNGGTAAAACCAATCCGGAACCNATGGTTGCCANTTCATGCGCCAAGCCGGAATGTGTTTGCAGNAGTGCATCCCAATCGATGGANCCACTTCGCAATTTCAATCCCAACTTGAGCGCTCGCCANGATCGACTAGCTCGAGCATATAATCGTAGATGTAAACGTGCAGAAATTGGCCACCACAACAGGACAATNAACGCCATCAAAGGCCATGGTATACCTGCCAAAAGCGGGAGGATTAAACTCGGTAATTGCACGTCTTGAATCGGAGAATTAGGTGAAGAAATTAACCAACCAATCGGAATNGAAATCATCAACCACCAGATGGGATATAATGCCACAGAGCACAGTATTTTCATTGANCCCAATCCTGATTTATTCGATTCACGTTTGACGTATTGATTGGTAATCACACGAGTCAACATGTAGGGGGGTATTGAACCGATGACNGCTCCCCATGATACCACNCCCAACATCCATGAAATTGACCAAACCCAGTAAATNAGATTCTTCAGAAGTGAGCGCTTTGAAATNCGCTCTTCACGATTTGANATTTCCCATGATCTCAATCCAAGATGATTCATGTCTTCGTGATGCTCACGNAATCGCTCTTCGATTCTCTCTGTTATCTCAGGCTCATGTTCTGATTTGAATTGCCAAGCNGCNCGAACTCGACGTGAACCGAGNAGTGCCTGTTCGTAAGGNAGAGGCCCNGATGGNGCCTGCCCCTGATTTGCTCGATAGACGTGAACCATCCGCCGAGCACGCCATACAAGTTCGCGATCTTCCCATGTTTCTTGAGCTTGGTTACATCGATTCATTTCAGATTTGAGAAGTTCTGTAATCACACCGCACCATGCCCGGTCATGAGCCTGTTCACCGAACTCTGCAAGTTCTGATTCAGTGGGCTGTGGTGAGCCATCTTCTCCAGGCAATGGAGGTATGGGCAATGGATTGTTCACTTGGAGACTTACGCGTTCTCTGAATCGGTGTTGGTCGGTATAGTGTAATCCCAATGGCACAACATTCGGCATCGCTTGACCTTCCGCATTGGCCTTACGGATTGCATGCAAGAGGATACGGGCTGCACCGGTACGTAGCCGAACAGGATGGGCTTCCAAATGGGAAACGCCTTCAGGNAAAATGGCTACCCTTCCTCCCATTGCAACGGCATCNCCTAAACTCTCAATCAGNTTGGAATTCTTTGCTGAGCGGTTTCCAGTGTCTCCTACNCTTGAGTCTTGAGCTCNGTGCACGGGTTTGGCTCCAGCCATACGAATGATACGNCCTAAGATTGGAACTTTGAACAGGGNATGCTTTGCTGCAAATGTCAGATTTCCAGGCAATGCCGCCATCATTAGCATTGGGTCAATCAGTCCACCCGGGTGCCAGGTCGTGAACAAAATCCCACCTTCATCAGGCAGGGTATCAATGTCGACGAGTGAGATTTCACGGAACCATGTTTCCATTAGTGCGCGATTGATGTGTCGAATACGAACATAGCCCGTAGTGATCTGAAAGTTTTCCGGATCAGAACCCCACTCCATGTGTAGCGCACCGCCTTCGAGGTTTTGATTCAATTCCCGGACATAGAGCTAAGATGCACTCATTTCTGGGCTACTGAGCCCTTTTGCAGTTTCATATAAGCGACAAGTGGTCCCAACAAGCGACCTGCACGTAGCCCATGCTCTGTCAATCGATATGTGACTCGGATGGGTGGACCATCGACGACAATCCGATCAAGTAATCCATTTTCTGTACATGCGCGCAACTTGTCGGAAAGAGTTCTGCTGGAGATTCCAGCTAGAAGTTTACGTAATTCATTGAATCGTCGTTCACCAGCAATATACAGAGTCGCCAGGATTTCGATGGTCCAGCGACTGGTGAACACTTCCAATGCTTCGACCGATGCTTCAACCTCCCAAGCGATGTCATGATCCCCACCGTGGTATTCACCGAGAATTTGGCGAATTCTCGCCCCCATTCCTTCAGTGGTGACGATACTGGATTCGATTTCTAGCAGGTCTTCTTGGGGTAAAATCATCGGGGGCTCGGGCATGAAATCAACTCGGTGTTATTTGCGTAACATGGTGTGGAAAATGCACCCTGATTTAAGCATTGATACTCCGCAGTCTAAATATGACTTGATACCAATGGTTTACTATCCACACTGATAGGAGGTCTACAAATGGATGCATGGTTAAAGAATTGGATTGATGAATGGGATGCTCAGTACGAGCAGTTGCAAGCGGATCGAAAGGAATCCCCAAAGGGGGAGTCGAAGCCGAGTATGTGGCTTCGATTGTTTTCGAAGAAACCAGAGGTGGATGCATGAACTTGCGAAAAATCGTAAGTCTGTATCTCAAAGCATTGGGCGAGATGCGCCCAATCAATGGGTACGAATACCGTAAGCATTGAGTGCTCAGTAGCCACTTGATTCTGCGCCTATGGAAAGTGCAATCATTCCACCATAGAATACAACAACAAGGGCTGTGAGAATTAGCCCAACGATTGAGATAATTTGCGCAATTTTCGCCATACTTGCATCGGGGTGGCCGGGTACCTGCTTGGTAATGTCCAGAGCACCGTTCGCGATAATCAACCCAGGGATTGCGAATAGCCCACAGCACATGATTGAAAGAATTGACATCACGAGTGCCATTGTGGCAGATGTGGCAGGATAGGCCATGGCTCCAACCATTGGATTACCTGCGCCAACCGTATACTGGGCTGGCTGTCCGACGATGACTTGTTGTTGCTGTGGAGTAGCTTGTTGGTAAACTGGTTGTTGTTGTGGAGCTGGCTGCATTTAATCACCGATTGCGATATCCCGCAAATGTCCCAGATACTAGCAGAACATAGCCCTTTTGGCTCAGGAATTGGTATAATTTGGCCTTCTTCCTTCGATTAGGGCCGACAATCCTTCTAGGGCGTCAGCCGTGCTAAAGATGTCCTCAAGACTTGACAACTCAAGTGCCAACCCTGCGTCCAAATCCCCACCTGTTTCGACCGCTCCATCGAGAAGTTCGCTTGCCATGCGCAGAGCGATGGGTGCAGTACGACCAAGTGATTTGAGTTGACGACCAACATTGCGATCTTCAGCATCAAAGCCTTCTGGACAGGAACCATTCAACAGCATTGACATGTTTGTATCACTGAAAAATGAACTTGCAAATTTAGCGACCGGATGCTCTGCATTCTTTGGAGTGCCAGGATACTTGTTGGGTGGTTTCCCTTGCGTAGCCACAGTTACTACCGTGGCGTTGACATCTGCCGGGTCNACCAGATGAGTCAAAATTCCCAANGCAGATGCTGTTTTTGAGTCCATGAAGTTCCCTGCTAGAACCGCCCACCGCGCCGCTTCAACACCACAGATTCGAACCGTTCGTTGTGTACCACCTAGACCTGGATAAATCCCGATGTTTGTTTCAGGGAACCTGAATTGACTGCGTCTTGTACCGATTCGGTAATCACATGCAAGAGCGAGTTCCAATCCTCCNCCCAATGCCAAACCTGTGGTTAAGGCGATGGTGGTCTTTGGGCTGCTCTCAAGCTTGTTGAGGACATCNTGTCCATTNGCCGTAAATTCGTAGATGTCAGGAAAAGCATCTNCACGCAACTTGTCNACGAAGAATTTGACATCTGCGCCTGCGACAAATGCTTTTCCTGCGCCTTCCAGNACAATCGTTTGGACGGAATCATCCGCATTCAAATCATCNAGTACAGCACCGAGTTGTGCGACAAGTGTCTCATTGAGTGCATTCATGGCTTCTGGACGGTTCAATCGTACGGTTNCAACAGATCCAGTTTGCTCAACATCGACATAATTGAATTCCCAGGCATGNCCGGTTTCAGCTTTGATTCCAAAAAATGGAGGCAGGTCAAATTCGGCAAGATTGGCATAGGCGGCCGCCATTCTGTGGGCTTCATCCACACCGATGGCATTCATGATTTCAAACGGGCCACTCATCCATCGCAGACCAACCTTTGCACCACGATCAACATCTTCCATTGAGCAGATTTCTTCTGCAACAATTTGACTACAGACCGCAAATACCTGTCCGAGTAAGCGTTCGGAAATGATGGTCGCGACCTCCTCACTGCAATCAGTTTCTTCTCCAATCTCCCACATCTCACTCTTCTCAACCAGATCACACAAGTTCTGGGCACCGGTGTATCGAGGTGTTTGGAGTTGCTCTGCAAGATAGTTTGTNGAATGGAGAGCGATGGGGGGGCCTGTCAAATTCATCAAGGCAAAGGGNCCCATTCCGATNTNAAATGCGGAACATGCCACTGCATCGATTTGTGCGGTTGTCGCCACACCCTCTTCCAACAGTAGACAAGCNTCATTCAACCAAGGNACAAAGAATCGGTTNACCACAAATCCAGGTCGATCTTTGCAGACAATGACAACTTTGCCTAACATTTTGCAATATTGAACCACTCTTTCGATGGTTTCNGGACTTGAGGTATCGGANGGAATGACTTCGACCAAACGATTCTTGGCGGGGTGGTAGAAGAAATGCAAGCCCACAAATCGGTCCGGCCTTGCCGTGGCTTCAGCCAAGGCGTTTACACTCAATGAAGAGGTATTTGATGCGAGAATGGTNTCCTCACCGCAGGCCGTATCTAATGTGTTGAATACAGCGCTTTTGACATCAAANTCCTCGAATACAGCCTCGATGACCAGATCGGTATCATGTGCCACGTTTTCGACGCCGACGACACCCGTGATTCGGCTCTGAATTTCTTCGACTTGAGCTTCGGAGAAGATTCGTCGTTCGACAGCTTCTCCTAGCAATGTTGCAATCGTGCTCTGTCCACGTTCAACCCACTGTTCTTCTCTATCGACCATTTGGACAGGAAACTGCTCCTGCGCTGTCTTTTGGGCAATCCCACTACCCATGTTCCCCGCACCAATGATTGCGACGGTCTCGATTGGCTTCATGCACCTGTCGAACCCCATTCGCTTCATGAATTCAACGGCATAGCCGAGAGCAGTCAAACATCACTTTCAATTGCTGAATGCGACCGTAGGACGCCCATGGTCTCTGAGCAGGACTTCATTTCCGCGTTCCAAGCCTATCACGATGCGTTGCAAGACCCATCTGCTCAAATTGATTCCATTCGGCCCTTGGTGAATGATCACGTAGAGCAACTCATTTCCAAATTGCCGGGGGCAGTCGTTCAAAATGCAGCGCGCCAACGGGCCATGACTGAATTGGATCGTATTGAAGAAATGACAAAGAAGAAGGCTGAAGAAGTCGCGGAGAAGATGCCTGCTGCCGAGGCAGACAACTGGGAGGATTCCCAGGAAGAGCAAGCAGTATCGCCTCCCATGTTATTCGTTGAACCAGAGAGTCCAGAAGTTGGGTCCCATTTCTCAGTGGGTTTCTCAGGAAGTTCTGGTGATAATCATGCTTGGATTGGTGTCTTTTCGCCCGGTTCGGGCAATGGCGAACATCAAGGTCGCTGGAATTACGTCGGTGGCTCGCAAAATCCTGGTGAGTCCAAGGTCGCTGGTGCGGTTACATTCGATGGACTTGCTGCAGGTGAATACGATATACGCTTGTTTGGGGACAATGGGCATGATCGATTGATGACCTCGACCTCAATGATTGTGTCACCATTAGCATCACCCGAACCTGAGCCTGAGCCAGAGCCTGAGCCCGAACCTGAGCCTGAACCTGAGCCCGAACCCGAGCCCGAAATTGAACTTGAAACGACGGATATGAGTATCGCAGATGTTGCTGAGCATCTGGATACACTGAAATTATTCGGCGAAAAGCGTAGATTCGTGGAGAGTCTTTCTGGCGATGCTTTTGACTTTAATTTGAAGATAGAAAAGATGGAGCATACAATCGGAATTGGTTTGAGTAACGATTTCCGTGGAGGATACACTTGTATCGGTACGGTCGACGGCATTGGAGTTGGAGTTCGAATCCCAAACACCATGGAAGTCGCGGTCGGAAACGAGATTTTCGTCGAGGCCAAATTGTTGGAGTACCGTTCTGTTGTCAAGCGGTTTGAATTTGAGCATCTCTGAACGAGCCATTATCTAGTTCACACGCCAGCGACATGTTATGCGTATGCGTGCCATTATGCTGAGCATTCTCCTCATTGGAATATATGGAGCCAACTTTGTTGATGCAAATTCGGGTGGAAAAACGGGCTCTACAGGTGGTTGTGGTTGCCATTATGGTGGCGGCGGTGGATTCACTCCAGGTATCAATGGGTTACCATCAGGTGGCTATGTTGGAGGTACAACGTATTCAATCACATGGGACAATGGTGGTATGTGGATTTCAGGTAGTGGTGGATTTAACATCAAATCGACCAATTCAGGAGGTTCAACCAGCATGGGTAGTTGGAGTAATTTAGGAACGAATGTCCAACAAGTTGGGAATGAATTGACCCATAGTTCTGACGCGAGTCGCTCATGGGGTGCAGATTGGACCGCACCCGCAGCGGGTTCAGGTTCAGTCCAATTCTCACTCGCAGTTCTATTTGGAAATGGAAATGGTGGAAACTCTGGTGATTCATGGGGTACCAACACCATCACACTAGCCGAAGCTGCAGGAGCAACGAATACACCTCCAGTCGCTTCAAATCTACAACTTTCTCCGAGTAATCCGACGGTCCTCACAGGATTGACCTTGACATACACTTTCAGTGACGCAGATGGTGATCAAGAATCGGGTACAGAGATTCGATGGTATAACCAGGGTGCCTTGTATTCTCCAGTGAATGACCAAATGTCAATTTCTGTAGCCAAAGGCGAACAATGGTCTGTTGAAGTATCCCCTTCCGATGGGGCTGATTTCGGTACGATGGAAAGTGCTGGACCTGTGACGGTTGTTAACGCAGCACCCCTGGCCCAAAATGCGCAACTCTCCCCATCGAGTCCGGTTGAAACCGATACATTGAGCGCTACATACCAGTACAGCGATCCGGACCAAGATACAGAATCGGGGACATCGATTATTTGGTATTTAGATGGAGTTCGAGTATCAGAGTTGGATGATACTACTTCTGTATCCAGCCTTATGACGCGCTCAGGAGATCAATGGCAATATTCTGTCACGCCCCACGATGGTACCGACGCTGGTTCCGAAGTATTGAGCAACCTGGTCATCATTGGTTCATCCAACAGCGCTCCTTCCGTGAGTTCAGCATTGATTGGACCGAGTAATCCAGCCACCAACGACGATTTGAATGCAGCCTGGAATTTTGTCGATCCTGACAATGGTGATACAGAGTTGGATTTTGAAATCGAATGGTATCGGGGAGGAATCCATGTCCCTGCATACGATGGAATGGTCACTTTACCGCATACTGCGACAATCAAAGGAGAAACTTGGCATTTTGAGGTTCGGGTGTCCGATGGAATTGATTGGAGTCCAGTGACCAATTCTCAGAGCGTGACCATCGAAAATACAGCACCGACAGTGTCGAATGTGACCCTTAGTCCAGAAACCCCTACCTCTTCTGAAGATATCCAAGTCAGCGCAATCTACGGTGATTTGGATGGTGATTTGGAAGCAAGTCCGACCATCCGCTGGTATCGTGACGGACAATTACAGAGCCAATTCACCAACAACCTCGTCATTTCTGCAGACCAAACCAACCGTGGCGAGGAATGGATGATTAGATACACTCCGAATGATGGAACGGAAAACGGTGTTGAGGTTCAGTCTACATCTGTAATCATCGGTAACAGCCTACCGTCGATTGAGACACTCTCAATTGGAGAAAACGCAACATCGTTGACTCCACTGGATTTGTCTCTGACAACTCAAGATGCTGATGATGATTCTCTCACAACAACCATTCATTGGTTGCGTGATGGATTCCAAGTTGAAGCACTCAACAACCAAACCACCGTATTGACCGATTGGTTGGGCGTGGGACAGTCATGGAGTGTACGTGTAATTCTCGACGATGGATTTGCTCAAACTTCACCGGTGACCAGTAGTGCAGTGTTCATCAACAACATCATGCCCAATGCACAATTTACATTCACTGATAACCCACTGATTGAGGGCATTACCGTCTTCGACGGTTCTAGCTCTACAGATTCAGACGGTGAAATCGTCGCTTGGTTCTGGGAAATCGGTGAACAATCTTTCGTCGGTGAATCGATTTCTGTCGTGTTGGTCAATCCGATGACAAACGCGGAACTGACCGTAATCGATGCAGACGGTGGCTCCAATACATTCAGCCAAACAATCACTGCATCGTTTGGACCTGTTGCTACCGATCTAGANGCGAGTATTTCCAATGGAGAGGTTATTCTGAACTGGGAGTGGGCAGGTGATGCAACGACATTCACCGTCTGGCGCACACACGAACCAATTGTTCATTCCAGTGGTTTGCTGGAAATTGANTCTGTGGCTCAAACCAATTCNACAACTTGGTCTGAGCCATTGCATTTGGTTGGAACCTATCACTATGCGGTTACAGCCGATGTTGGTGAAGTTCACAATCCTCGAATTTNAAGCAATACAGTGACCATTGCNCTNGAAGTCTCNCAAATGCCNTCGGTTGAGCCTGAAGGTGAGAGTGCATTGGGAACCACGATGACATCTCTTCTTGCGTTCTTACTCATTTTCGGTGCGATAGCNACCGCACTCTTGGATCGCTTCTTTGGGAGGGGAGCTTAATGCGACGCACGTTAATCATTGGAGGTTTACTCCTCTTGGTGCTGTTTGTACCCCCATTGTCAGCCAATCCAGGAGGGAATGGTGACGCCAATCGGGATGCAGCTTGTGGTGGTTCTTGCCATGGTGATCCCGGACTATCCGAACCATCATCTGCAGTCCTTTCGTTTTCCCAAGACCGAGATTCTGCTTACGTAGGCGGCCCAATTTCGATTAGTATCACCGTATCTCAAATGGAATTGTCAAGTCGTGCAATAGTCGGTGTTTTCCTATTGAGCGATACCTTTGGGGTATCCGATACACCACAAGACGCGGGTTGGACGATCTTGTCGAATGGTGAGGGTGGTTCGACCAATTATGTCGAAACTTATGTTCTCAACGCAGAAGACGGAGCGACCATCACATGGAGCCTACTGGCACCTGAAACAGAAGGAATTCACGAACTATACGCAGGCGTTCATCACGGAGGAGGGGGAGCCGCAAGAATGCAGACCTCCTCAGCATACAATGTGACAGTCGGACCAATCCCAGAAAACCTGCCACAGATGTTACCTTGGGAGCCAGTCAATTCACGTCCATTGGGTGAATCATCAGAATTGTCGATGCCCGTGGTCAATGCAACAGATGTTACACTTGAATACAGAATTGCAGAGGGTCCAATCATGTTCTCTACAGCTACTCAAGATGGAGAGATGTGGGTCAGCACGCTACCTGCAGCACTATCTGACATCTCTCTCTCCTATCGTGTGGTCATGAGCAACGACGAATTCACAGAGAGTACAGGATGGATTGTGGTCAGTAATGAAGTGGATTCCTATGACGCTGATTTGTCAGCTGTACGCCTGCAATCGCTGGCACTGATGCTCGGCAGCATCGCGCTCTGTATTTCTGTGCAGAGACGCATGTCTCGCACCCCATCTTCTATGCTGAATGAACCTGAATCTGCACTCATCTCAGCTGATCAAACAAGCATGGTAAGCGCACCTGAGCCGATGATTCCTCAACAAGCCGCTCCAGCATTGGCACTTGATGATCCCCGTCGGCCCCAAGGTTGGACAGATGAGCAATGGTTGCATTACGGGCCCGATCATTTGCAGCAGAATTACGGGGGTGGGTTGTGATGGTCGCAGCTGCAACACTCCATGCATTCAGTACCGAATTACTGGTCGGTTCGATGACCTTCTCCGTCTTGGCAACAATGCTGTGCTTGGGTGAATCATTTATGGAAAAATTCGGAGCAAATGTTCGACGAAGTCTAGATTCTGCTGCCTATTTTTCGGCCATCTTTTCGCTCTGTTGCATCCCCATTGTTGCCCTCACAGGAAACGCTGCAGGCGATGCTTCCTCTTCGCCATATTTGGTCAACAAAATGCTCCTGTCTGGTCTGTGCTTGGGATTGTGGATTGGCGTCATTCATGGCCGCTATACTTTGGGCCCAGAATTGTGGCAGAATCGAAAAATGAGTATTTTCCATGCGGTTTTGGTTGGCTTAGGATATGGAACAGCAGCCATGCTTGGCTCCATTGGCAGTCTCATGACCCGTGGTGAAACCGTTGGTGACTTGATTGGAATTTGGCCCCATCTTGAATCAGCTCCTTCGCTTTCGTTTGGAATCTCGATCACGTTAGCGCTACTTTCACTCATCGCCTTATTGGTCGTGATTTTCGTCCAACCCAAGGGTGAAAAGGTGAGAAGTTAATCTCGCAATTTCGATACGATTTCACTCAGGGTTTTCGCTTGATCTTCAGGGCGTAACCCCATCTCAGCAATGCGTGCTTGACCCGCTTTGCTCCATGCAGCACGTTTCTCGGCATCCTTTGCATCCTCAAGTGCAGCATGCCACGCTTGCCAGTCATCCCTAGGTAGTAATCTTCCAGAAACTCCATCTTCGACCGTGTGTTGATAACCACCCTCATCAACCATCAATGCCGGTGTACTAGCAGCTTGAGCCTCAATTGGTGTCAAGCCAAACGGCTCATTTCTTGCCAG
>NZXM01000047.1 GCA_002701965.1 Methanobacteriota archaeon
ATGTCGATTCCCATCTCCAAAGACGAGGATGAAACACAACACCTTAGTTCACCGCGTTTTAATTTACGTTCGACTTCAAGGCGAATCTGTTTGTCCATTGATCCATGATGACCTTCTACACCAGCCAGTCCGAGTACACGTAATTTTTGTGTGATGATTTCAGTCATTTGTCGAGTGTTGGCGAAAACGAGTGTTGTTGTGTGGGCTTCGACAAGATCTTTGATGATGTCTACATTGTGATCTAACAATTTTTTGACGGGGACCTCGCTGAATTTGGGGTGTGGTAAGATGATATCCAAATCCAATTCTCTCGCACCACTGACCTTGGCAATGTGGACCACTGATGACTCTTCATCGTCAAACTTGGGTATCGGCGTACCTTCCTCAATTTCCCGGTCCTCGGCTTTGACGGGTACTAGAAATCTTGCTACTTCGCCTAAGGGTTCCATGGTTGCTGAAATACCTAGTCGCTGGACTGGATTTTCAATCAAGGTATCCAATAATGCCATGGTGAGAGCCAAATGTGTTCCTCGCTTGGTGGGAACCAGCGAGTGCATTTCGTCAATGATCATCCACTGAAGATGATTCATCAATGGNCTGAATTTTTTCGAGGCTAGTGCAAGACCAAGAGATTCGGGGGTNGTAATNAGGATATGNGGGGGNTTTCTAAGCATCTTTTGGCGTTCTGATTGTGGNGTATCACCCGTACGAAGACCAACCTTAATTTCTTGAGNACGACCTGGCAAAAATCGCTCCTTGATTTCAGTCAGTGGGCCGATTAGATTTCGCTGGATATCGTTTGCTAATGCTTTAATTGGAGATATNTANACACAGTAAACCTGTTTTTCGAGATTTCCATCCATGGCNAAACGGACCAACTTATCGATGATCGTGAGGAATGCGGTCAGTGTTTTCCCTGAACCCGTAGGTGAACACAGCAGTAGGTGCTCGCCGTCAACAATCGAGGGTATGGCCATTTTTTGTGGATCAGTGAAATCAGGAAATTTATCTTTGAACCAGTCCCGAACAGGCTGAGATAATTTAGACAGTAACACTTCTGAATCCTCGAGAGATTCTAGGTATACTGTATCTGCCAAGATATAATCCTCCTATTACCGGTTGCGAGGCNATCGTAGCGGTATATCAACGATTCGCTAAATCGCTAGTGTTCTCGCCTGTAAGGAGTGCTTTCAAGGGCTCACAACTTGACAGATGGTCAGCAATTTTTCCGATTGCTTGATGAGACTGATTCGCACGCGAGGTATTGATGAGCGACGCAAATGCCAGGCTGGAGCGGCTGACAAGCATGCTCAAGCGCCGCGGAATCATCCTCCCTGCGTTTGAAATCCATGGTGGTGTCGCAGGNTTATACGACTTCGGGCCAGTGGGTGGNNGATTGCGTAGAAGAATTACAGAGACATGGGTAAACCATTGGACATCNCAAGGAGATATCGTCGAAATTGATAGCCCCACAATCACCCCCGAATCAGTGCTCATCGCCAGCGGACATGTTGGGGAATTCAATGACTATATGTCAGAATGTAAGACCTGTTCTGGAGCCTTCCGAAGTGACCACTTGGTCGAGGGACATCATCCGAATCCTGATGTTCTCGGNCCTGAAGAATTAGATCAGTTGATGACNCAACATAACATCCCTTGTCCGACCTGCGNCAGCTTAGAATGGANTAAAGCAAGACCAATGAATCTAATGTTTGACACNCGTATTGGGGCGATGAAGGGTGGCCGTACTGCATACATGCGACCAGAAACNGCACAAGGTATGTTCATGCTCTATCCNGCACTTTACCGNCATTTCCGCAATCGACTNCCCTTTGGCGCNGTCCAAACTGGAAAGGGNTACAGGAACGAAATCAGTCCACGCCAAGGAATGATNCGTCTCCGTGAATTCAATATGGCTGAATTGGAATACTTCATTGACCCAGATNTCCAAATTAATCATGATTTCACACCATGGTCGNAAACCGCATTCAATCTGGTCCCTGATCCAGAATATGGNGGCCCGATTGANATGGATCCGGGTCAAGCCGTTCACCAGAATGTGATNCGCCACCCCTCTGTGGCTTGGTTCATGGCNCGAACTTGGGATTTCCTCGTAAATGTTGGAATTCACCCCGATAAAATNCGATTCAGACAACACGAAGGTACGGAAATGGCCCACTATGCGAGTGATTGCTGGGATGCGGAAATTTTCGGNTCTTATGGGTGGATTGAGTGTGTAGGAATTGCCCANCGAGGTTGCTACGATTTACAGGCGCATGAAACCGCNACGGGTGACACGAACCTCCGTGCTTGGCGGCCCTATGATGTACCAATTTCAGTAAACAAAACAATCCTATCTGGTGTNGGTTCAGTTATCGGACCCGCATTCAAAGGGAAGGCAGGAGCTGTNCATCANGCCCTTGGAAAANTCGANGCGCCCGGGCCAGCCCCTCCATTTGAATTGNAAATTGATGATGGAACAACTGTTGCGATTGAAGAAGGGATGTACGAAGAGAAACACATNGAAACTACAGAACATGGTGAGTGGTTCCTACCTCACGTTGTTGAACCCGCATTTGGAATTGACCGAATCTTGTGGCACGTACTCGATCATGCCTATGATGAATCGGGTAAAAGTGATGAGGAGGCTTACACAGTGCTACGACTGCGACCCAAAGTCGCTCCGATTGATGTTGCNATCTTGCCACTTATGGAGAAAGATGGACTTGGAGATTTGGCCATAAAAATCCACCAGAATATCTGTTCTGTTCCACAACTGATNTCNTATTATGATGGGTCTGGATCAATTGGACGACGTTATGCACGAGCTGATGAAATAGGCGTCCCTTGGGCGATTACAGTAGACCATCAAAGTTTGAACGATGATACTGTGACGATACGAAGGCGCGATGATGGAGTTCAAATCAGACTACATATTGAACAACTAATCGAAAAATGGGAACATCTTGAATCGTTGTTCTAATTGTCAATGTTCAAAGGTTGCCGACGTTCGTCTCATGCCATGGCTCAGTCAAACCTTGTTGAGGACTGGACTGAGCGTTATCGACCCAGCAATACCAAGGANTTGGAGGGAAATGATACTCAGCGCAAGCGAATTCGCAATTGGCTTACCGCCTGGGAACGTGGGATTCCAAACAAGCGTGGTATGTTACTCGCCGGACCTCCTGGCGTTGGAAAGACAAGCCTTGCAACTGCAATCGCGAATGATATGGGCTGGGATGTTGTTGAGCTAAATGCTAGTGACCAACGTAATGCTGCTGCTATTCGACGGGCTTCAACAGGAAGTGCTAGCCATTTCACATTCAACATGGATGGTTCATTTGATGACAACCCCAACCGTAGAACNCTGATATTGCTAGATGAAGTAGACCANATTTCNGGTACNTACNGACAAGTTAGCGAACANCGAATTCAAGNTACGCTNTCTTCANGANNCGATGAAGANGNANNNAAAGTTGCTCTGAAGGGAGATAGTGGTGGNAAGGCGGAGTTNATCAAACTNCTGAGCCANACCAAACAACCGATACTTCTGACCTGCAATGATGCCATGCGACTTTGGGGGCGCAATTCACAATGGAGATCAACCAGAGACCGTTTTTCGCGGTTGGTTGAGATCATCGAATTCAATCGTGTCTCAGAGAGTGCACTTCGACGAATTGCAAACCGTGTACTTGTCTCAGAGGGTATCACAGCAGATTTGCCTGCTATCGAGCAGTTGATTTCATCCAACCCGGGGGATATCAGAGCATTGGTTAGGGACCTGCAGGCCATCTACGCAACATCCCCAAAACACATCGATATGAAAGCAGTCTTAGACCAAATCGAAATGGGCCAGCGTGATCAACAAATCGACTTATTCCCAGGTTTGGAAAAACTGTACCGCACCAAAAGCGCAGGTGATGCTGCTCGGCTTTCCCTCGTACTCGATAAAACGCCTGATGAATTGGTGGCCTGGGTTTCATGGAACAACGCCTCTGTGATGCGAAAACCTGAGAGTTGGGCACGGGCATCCAAGACCCTCTCTATTGCATCTAAGTCACTATTTGTAAGATTCTCAAATCTTGCATATCGCTCAACATATTGGGGCGGAAATTTGGGGTCACTTGCTGCCAGTGTTGCTTCTCAAGAGGAGCGTTCGGAGCGATTTTCTCTTCAATTTCCAGCATTCTTAAGACGAGGTGGAGAGGCATGGAGGCGTTCTTCAATCGTGGAATGTTTAGCGGATACTTGTGGTGCTAGCGAGGTGGCTGTACGCGAGGAATTGTGGCCAGCACTGAGAGCGATTTCTAGTGATTCCCTCCAAGGTGACCCCGAAAATTTTGACATCTCGCTGGCCTTGGGCCTGTCATCTAGTGATCATCTTGCATTGCATGGTCTACGTTCTAATCTCAAATCAAGTAAGGCCCTTGCTGCACGATATGAAGAGATTCAGATTGTCGATGAATCCCCTGGACTTCAAGAAAGCCTATCTGATATCGCAGATGAAATCGAAGATGAAGTAGAAGAGAAAGATTCATCNCAGAAATCACTTGATTTCTTCTAATCTGCCTTGGGCTTTTCATTTCGCCATGTCCGAGGATGGAACAATACCAATACTGTGAGCAATTCTAATCGACCTGCCCACATTAGAATTGAAGTATACAATAGCGAATACCAATTCAGCCCGGCCCATGTAGAAGTGGGTCCAAATTCACCCAATGCTGGCCCTGTATTGCCCAGTGCAGCAAAAATAACTGAGAGAATTGTCTCCAAGGAGTGTGTTGGCTCAAAAAATGCAAGCAGAACTGTACTGATCATCGCCAATGCAGCCCAAGTCGACAGCATCCCAATGACAACCCACATCCTAGAGTCTTCCACCACCTCACCATTCATTCTGACAGCAACGATTGCGCGTGGCTGTACCATTCGATGAATCTCGCGTCGAGCCAAGCTAAATGCAAGTCGTAATCGGAGAATCTTGAGACCTCCACTAGTAGAACCGGCTGACGCACCTACGACCATCAAAAACAAGAGCACAAACAATGACAAAACTGGCCAACTCGCGAAATCAGAACTTGCATACCCTGTCGAAGTTCCAATTGCTGCTGCCTGGAATGCACCATGACGAACGGCATCTCCCCATTCCCAACCCGCACTATGTACTAGATTCAGAGTGAAAATTGTCCATGCACAGACGAGAACCATCAGGTATACTCTCAATTCTTGATCATTTACGACCTTTGTAAATTCCTTGAGTAGGAGGAAGTGGAACAGACTGAAATTGATACCTGTGGCCACCATAAAGAATGTGATGATTCCCTCAACGTGCGCACTATCAAAATCCATTATGCCACCGTCAGTAGTACCAAATCCACCCGATGGCATGGTAGTCAATGCGTAATTAATCGCATTAAACCAACTCAAATCAGCCCATAAGAACAAGAGCAGGAATTCCAATACTGTAAAACCAATATAAATTCCCCACAGCGCTTTTGCTGTTTCTTGTAAACGTGGACGTAAACGACTCAATGATGGACCCGTCAGTTCTGCACGTGCAATGGACATCCCACCACCCAAGGCACGGCTGAGCAGTAGCATTCCAAGCATGATAATCCCCATACCACCCAACCATTGTGTAGATGATCTCCAGAATAAAATTCCGTATGGTTGGCTGGCAATACAGTCTTCAACGAACTCACAGCGCGGGGAAACTTGTGAATCAATTGTGGTCGCACCACTTGTTGTAAATCCAGACATCGATTCGAACCACCCTCGAATCATTCCACCGAGAATTTCGTANAGCGTCCCTCCATCACCATCCCAAGTAATAGGGCCGTGGAATGTTGGACCGAACCAGTATGGAAGTGCTCCAACTGCGACAATTAGAGGCCAGGACAATGCAACAGCAGCCACAGCTTCTCTGTCACGCAAGCGCTCTGCGGAATCTCGACGTGAACCCAATTTCACTAGTATGCCACCTGCAACAGCACAAAACGCGATTGGAGGAATAAAAGACCACATCACAATTGTCGATTCATCGCCCATGATGGATCCGATGATCGCACTGATTGTGAGGGGGATGGTCAGGAGGATTAAACTCCAGCCTGCAACCAAGCCAATGACGTCATATCGCATTTTTAGCGCTCCAAGATTTTCTCCACTGTTGCTACATCGTCAGCCTCAGCGAAGAGTATGAGGCGGTCTCCGACCTTCACAGTCATGTCTGATTTTGAACGGAACATCATTCGAGAACCTTCGGCATTTTCGCGCTCAACGAAAGCGATGCGGAATGAACCCTTGCGCTCAATTTTCTCTATTGTTTGTCCAAGGCGACTATGCCCGTCAAAAATCGAGGCGCTCATGGCCACGATTTCAGGTACAGAGGGCATCAATTGGTAGTGTCCAGGTACGCGACGATGAACTTGCATCAGAATAGAGTCAATGGCCACTCGGCGTTCCGATACAGCATATGTCAAACCAATTCTTCGGACTACCCTCGCTAGAGCAGAGTCATCAAGAATCAATCCAGTGCGCTCAACACCAATGTCAGCCGCGCGCATGGCAATCGCGATGTTATCATTGTCATCACCTAGGGTTGCAATTGCGATGTCGTGCTCAGCCAGTTCGATTTCACGCATTAAATCCAAGTCACCAAGATTACAGTGGATGACATCGAGGCGCTTGTGAGCACCAATAGATGAGCCTACCAATTCATTAGCGGCTTCTAGTCTATCATCCAAAACGGTAACCCAAGCTCCTTCTGACAAATATTTCATGGCCAGTTGACGACCCAGTTGAGTAGCACCGAAAATGGCGACTCTTGGGACTTCTGGATAGGGTGGTTCAACGTGTCCAGCTGCTTTGGAAACACGCTTGAATGTGTGCTCACCTATGGTTGCAAACACCAACCTGTCGCCGGCGTTCACCCCCGTATTCTCATCTGGAACAAAAGCCCGTTGCCCCTTCCTACACAGGGTGAATGCTTTGGGAAGACCATCGATATTTTCTTCAGCTTGGCCTAAAGTNAAGTTGGCCAANCCNNCTGCTTGGTTTGTGACTTCAACTTCGACAATCCAAGCATCACCTCCCAATGGTAAAACTTCGCTAAGACTTGATGACTTCAGACCAGCNGTCAATCGGTCGATAGAGGCCTGATGGGGGCAGATNGCGACATCGACACCNGACCATCGNGACAAACGATCCTCTTCATCGGCAATCAAGTCACCATCNTGAATTCGAGCAATCGTCAGAAGTGGTTGNCGATTGGGATATTTTTCTAAGGGGAGTTCTTCTTCTAANAAATCTCNAGCTAAAGCACAAGAGAGCATGTTTCGTTCATCGCTACCTGTAGCAGCGATATACACGTGCGCATCGCGTATACCTGCTTCTTTGAGGGCATCTCGCCTGGATACGTCACCCATNAGGACGAATGCATCAATNGACTGNGCTTCCTTGATTGCTGCAGGATCTGAATCGATGAGGACTACGTCTTGGCCCTCGTCGTAAAGTGCCCTAGCCACACCCCTGCCGACTTCGCCGGCACCACCGATGATTATGCGCATATGCATCCCTCTGGCAAACTTTCGGCCTTTCCACTCCCTCTTAACTCCTCACTCGCCAATCCGCACGGGGACACGGTATGTACCACCATTTATTTCCGGTTCACCGATGGTCTCCCAGGATTCAGCCCAGCAGTTAACACACCCGATAGATAGTGGTCTATAGAAATCGTAACTAGCTTCCCCTCGATAGCTTGGCTGTTCAATCCATTCAGTCATGGTCGTTGGCGTGTGTAATAGCCAACGGTTGTTGACAACATCGACTTCGCCTTCGACAAAACAGGTACTCAAATCGATATTCTTCTCGATGCACCACTGTCCATCCAGAGGGAAGATTGCATTTGACCACGCATGGGGCTCCCAAGCGGAAAATTGACCATCCGTCATCGGCCCGAACTCATACCATGCTGGAATATTTCGAGTACGAAGCAAACTCATCCAAGCATTCGATTGTTCGTCACAATCACCTCGTTCATCTACAATACAAGCAGGACCTCCGCGGGCTGGCGAAAGACCTTGACTGTAGACAATGGAATCACGGATCTTGATGAATGCAGCGTGTGCAAAGGCATAGGGGCTGTTCACATCTTCGGGGTCCAAGCTACTTTCAATTTCATCTGCTAGAGCGATGACCACATTGCTATCCCCGTCAACAGCCCAATTCTGACTAGGTCCTGAATCACGATCATACCATTTTTTCTCAGACCCAAATTGATCATACATTGAGTCCAATCGACCTGACCGTTCATAGTCAGCATATGTTCCATCATTGCCCTTGTGGATTGAAAGTTCGTCTGCAGCCCGTGGTGCTTGATCGGGAGCCTGCGAGCCNCCCCACCAAGAAAAAGANGAGGAGATTACATCGTATGTCACTTCCAATGTGGCCATTTGACCTGGTTGAATATCTCCTTGCCATATCGCGCACCGNGCCACACTGCATCGATCNTCANTTTGTCCGACTGGAGGCCAATAAATTTCTGTGCTAGAATCTAGTTGNATGGCATCGCCNTCNCTGCGATANTGTTCGTCAATNGGGATNATGNCATCCANNCCNCCNTCAACTTTNGCAACCATGTTNGCGACTTCCTGTAGTGTAACAACAGGGTATGAANATGCACCNTCTGCAGATTCAAAACCNTAATCTGAAATTCCGAAATCAGTCCGNGTTTCAGGAATTGGCAACTCATAACTGAATGANATNGATTGTGAATGTGGATTGACCAAGTGGACATTTCTCTCGACAGTGTAGGCTGCATAAACGGGATATTCTCTAGCGGGTCCGAATTCATCGAGCAACGTGTCTAACCATTTTTCCAATTGAGTNGAGATTCGTTCCTGAGCAGGTGTGAAAAGAAACAAAAATGCGATTGCGACGACCATAATCATGCTGCGNAGATTACTCTTCTTCTTTTTCGCACGCCTTTTCCCACCTCGGCGAACGTTGAGCCCAGGNGGGGGNCCTTTCCGCACACCATGAACCATATGACCACCTGGTAGATTNGGTTCAATTCGCATTGCCATNCCCCCTGCACCAAGTATGACTCGGCCACAACTGTAGCAAATACTGGCTGAGGCTGGGTTGACAGCCATACAGTATGGACAACGAGCCATTGTTCCCACTGGTATCATGCACACCTTGAATGTTCGTGGTGCGTCCCATAGGGACGCATCATCATTCGGACTCTTCTTCGGGTGCCACAGCTCGGACTCCAGTAGAGACTCCAGTACGCTGCAAACGGTTCCATTCTTGTTTCATTCGCGGAGATAGTCCGGAGATCAACCACACTTCATCAGCACGTTTTTGNCCGACAAAAATCAGAACTGGGATTATCGGTAAGAACCACGGATAATTCAACCCAATTGCTAGGGTAAATAGTAAAGTTGTGTGAAGAAACATTGCCTTGAATGCCGGTTTGAATCGGCGTCCCTCCAGTGCATGCCAACCTTGCCAAGCAGCGATGATTGCCATCGACCATGGTACTATTCCCGCCAAAATGAATCCAAATATTATCGTAGATGCATTGAATCCGGATGTCAAAAATCCTGCACCTGTGGTAGTAACTAAACGATATATCAAGAGAACAACCAGCATTGAGCCTACGCCCAAACCGAAGGTCCAACCGGCGGTTGGTTGGCCGTTCAGTTGGCGGACACCTTGCCGGGTTAGGAGGAACATTGTCAACAATGAAAATGTCAGTGAGAGTAGGAAACCCTCGACAATCGGCAAACCGGTACCTGCCCAAATCGGATCGAGGACCATGGAAGCCGCTAGAAATTGGTACAAGGCACCAGCGAAAAATCCGTATAATAGCAATCGAGTTGCAGTCGGCAAATCATAGAACCCAATCATCCGAGACATGCCACCCCTCCAGCCAATCCAAACACCAATGATGCCGATTGATGTGACAACCTGCAGTTGCCAGAGTGGAATGCCTAACTCTACCACACCACTCCCTTTGCAAACTACTTCTTAGGCTTGTCCGGCCCTTCGGGCCGTTCCGTGGGGTTCTTACGAGTAAAGCGAGAGGACCACCTGATGGCGCTAGAGGGGTTGAAGGCAGGTATCTTCGGCGCGATTGGGCGACTGAAGGGCAAGCGTAAACTCGACGAAGCCGAAATGAAGGAGTTGTCGAAGAGCATTCGACGCGCTCTGCTTGAAGCTGATTTCAATGTACGACAATCGAAAGAAATCACTGCTAGACTGGAAGAGAGGATGATTGAGGAAGAGCCCTTGCCGGGAGTCAACCTTCAAACCCATGCAATGAATATCATCTATACCGAACTGGTACGCTTACTTGGCCCCCCTCGTGAAATTCGNCCTCACAACCAAACCATTCTGATGGTTGGGTTATATGGACAGGGTAAAACGACAACTACAGCAAAGTTGGCTGAATGGTGGCGCCGCCGTCACGGTGTGAAAGTCGCAGTTATTGAGGCGGATGTTCAACGACCTGGGGCTTACGAGCAACTGAAGCAATTACTAGCGGATTCATCTGTAGAAGTCTATGGCGAGCCAGGGAACAAAAACGCCGAGGAAATTGTTCGAAACGGTTTGGCCAAAGTCGGCAATGCAGATGTTGTCATCGTCGATACAGCTGGCCGTGATCGTTTGGATGATGAGTTGCAGGCCGAACTTGAGCGTATACACAAAGTCGCAAACGCAACGGAAAGATTTCTCGTAATCGATGCACAAGTTGGACAAGCCGCAGGACCTGTTGCTGCCGGCTTCCATGATTTGGTTGGCGTCTCTGGCGTCATTGTATCGAAACTGGATGGTACTGCTCGTGGAGGTGGTGCGCTTTCTGCAGTTGCAACTACGGGCGCACCCATCGTATTCATCGGCGAGGGAGAGAAAGTTTCGGACCTTGAGAAATTCGAATCTGATAGATTCATTTCGAGACTGCTTGGTATGGGAGATATTCGTGGCCTAATCGATATCGCCCCTGAATCGCTTGACCAAGAAGAAGCAATGCGATTGACAGAACGAATGATGTCAGGTAGATTCACCTTGAACGACATGTACAAGCAGATGGAAATGATGTCGAAAATTGGGACGATTGACAAGATTGTTTCACACCTCCCCTCTTCATTCTTTGGTGGTTTAGGTGCGATGGATCGCAAGCAAAAAGAGGAGATGCAAGGAAACTTGGAGCGATTTCGTGTCATTATGGACTCGATGACTGAAGAAGAAAAAAATGAACCGCATATCCTCAAGGCTGAGCGTATTCGTAGAATCGCTAGAGGTTCAGGAGTTAAGGAAAAGAATGTTCGAGAATTACTTGCTCAATGGAACCGTTCACGTAAGATGATGAAGGGCATCAAGGGGAATCGGAAATTGCGACGTCAAATGAAAGGCATGATGAGTGACATGGACGACATGGATATGCCGATGTGAGACCATGTGGCGCAGATTCGCAATCATTGGTCACCGTGCACCATCCTCTGGCAAATTAAATCTCAACGATTTGGCTGGATCTTCAGGGCGAATTGATGTACTCGCGAGGGCCGTCAACACTGCACTTTTTTTGTCCCATGGGATACGAGATGATACGCAAATTATTCTACACTTACTCGGTGGACCTGGCCCCCCTAGACGAATTTGTTTTGAGGGAAAGACTGTGCGTGGATTGCACCCCGATGAAAGAGCGATTGCAGGGCAAATTGGACGAGCACTGAAAGAGCCAGTTCCAGCGATTGGACACAAGTCCGAGTTACATTCAGGATTCTGGCATTCAGGTGGTAGCATCAAGCAGACGATTGCTGAATGGAAGAAAGAAGATGTTTCGATTTTTGTGCTAGATGCTGATGGTGAACCAATTTCAAAAATTAGTGACCAAAAAGGACCGTTTGGATTTGTCTTATCCGATGACCAACCCTTCTCTGAAANTGACCTGGANTCACTTNCAGGATGCCAACCATTGTCTCTCGGAGANCAGTGGCTTCAAGGTCACGCGTGTATTTCCATTATTCACCATCTGTTGGATTAACATTGAGCCAAGCTGGATAACCATCCACATCCTCNGTTAATGCAGATTTCAAGATTGAATCTGGAATGTTAAGTGGGTGTGATTGAGGCCANGTAGCCATCGGAGAAATCACAACCTTACCGGCCATTAAACTCGAGCAATCTGTACGTGGTATCGGTTCATCCTCAATCGAGGCAGCGCCGACCGTGAAGTGCCGACCATCTGCGGATAGCTGAGTTGCACCATGGTACCAGCGAGCGCCCAATGGGACCGTCTCGACACCACCGGTCCACTCAGCAGGTGTATTCAAATTGAGAATTAAATCACCACTCCTGAATGCACACCGAACACGTTCGGAGATTTCCATTTCAGACTCATTCCAATCTATTTGGCGACTACCTCTTGTCCTCAGTAGATTTGATGGCTCATCATGAACAACGTTAAGCGCGCGATCAATCAAGTTGAGAATCACAGAATCAGCGATTGAATAGTCTTCGTGGGCATAAGTTCCGAGGCTCAAAGCGATGGCGGGAAGGCCATACAATGCTGCTTCTCTTGCAGCCGACACTGTTCCAGAGTGAATGACGTCGATCGAAATATTTGGGCCGCGATTGATTCCTGAAACACACAGTTGTGGGCGTACGAGAGGTGCCCAATTCTCAAAACCATGCGTAATCGCTACGATAGTACAATCGCAAGGTGAACCACCTAGACTGTAAAGGTAGATTGGAGGACCCTCTGGATCCAAATCAAGTGTCTCAATCAAGTCGTGACGATTGGTGAATTCCAATGGGTTTTGTAGAGTCAATTTCATTGCTGAAGCTGATTGTTCTTCAGCGGGGGCCAAGACCGCAAGTGGGTGCCCCCTACGATGCAAAATCTGAATCAGAAATTGCAAGCCAGCAGCATCAATACCGTCATCATTGGTCAAAAATAATGGTTCTCTCCACGACATTGTCACACCTCAGCTTTCGCTCTATCACCATGCATTTGATTTAATCTATGGTTTGTACCTACAATGGCGAGACCCATCC
>NZXM01000048.1 GCA_002701965.1 Methanobacteriota archaeon
ACAGGATTAGATGCTAAAAGATCAATAATTGTCGAGCAAGTATCACAGGGGCCCTCTGTCTTTGTGAATGAAGGAAGAGAATCCTCTACTGATTCGTATATCGATATAGTGGTACCTAGTTTATTAAGAGCAATCACAGTCATTGCAGTATCCGAAGATTCATTCGTTAATGGAATACCCATAGTATCGATGTTAACAGGTACATAGGTAAGTTCGCCAAGCGAGTTATAACCTTTGAACTCCATGAGCATTTGTATTGGCAATCCTATCTGATTTTTAAAGATTATCTCTATCATTGCTTCAGTGGGTATGGCGCCTGTGAACCCAGGAGGGAATTCTTGTTCGGTTGGATCTGCAGGCATTTGCATATATATATTTGCTCCAATCTCAGAGAACATTAATTCATCTAAAACCATATTCATCGTAAACTCACCCAAAGGGGACCCATCGAGCGGTATGGAAGCCTTTTGCTCTGGTATGGCAATATCAAACACGAGGTCAAAACTTGAAAAAGCACTATCTGGCCATCCATCATTATCACTATCGCCAGCTATACTCTGAAGTGTATATCCTTTCATGTCAAAGGTCTTAGCATAGGCACCATCTTCTTGTTTCAATACCTTATTTATTTTTACAGAATCACCACCTTGGGTAGGTGAAAAATTTTGAAAATCCATTAAGAAATTCATGTCGAAAGGCAATGTATTTCTAAGATCAGAGATTATAAGTTTATTTTGATTGGATTCGTAGCCCAAGTCAGCTACTGTAGCAAGCACATTCCGATAAATTTCCATTCTACTTATACCCTGCTCTGACATATCCATTTCAGGCAGCTCCATAGATGGCATTTCAATTCCATCTGACATAGAATAATTATTGGTAGTTACATCTATGCTGTCAATACCTGCCATTTGAAAAGTAAGTTTAAAATCAACATATAAAGACCCAGGAGGTATCGTCACAATATCAGACGCTGGCTCTAGTGACATGTTTGTAGCAAGTTTTAAGTAACTGACAAGGCCTTTACCAGAAAGATCAGTAGTATCAGCATAGATCTGCCCTGTGGATATAGTTGGCATTTCACTGTGGTTTGCTAGTGTATCTGTTAAAATTAAATTACTGTTACCCGCAACCATCCTAGAATAAACATTCTGAACATCCGTTGGAATATTATTATTACTGAAAAAGGTCCTATATATGCTATTAGATGGATGATAACCAATAATCAAAGTATCAACACTAGCAATTATAGGAGGATCTTCAGGAAGCGGGATAGAAGAAAGTCCAAGATCTATTGTTGTATCCAATGCTGATGAAAGAATACCCATTACAGAATCAAATAGAGCAACTATAAATGTATTATAATTATTTGCAGTCATATGCCTTACAGAATCTGTTGGGAAAGAAAATGGCCGTCCTATGGTATCTCCTGTTGTACTATCTATGAAGCAGATAAGACTATCAAATGTAGTTGGTGGAAAAACCGATGTATCAGGCAAAGTGACCAACGTACATAACTTAGCAGTATCTTGATAGAACGATGCATCATAGATAACTACATCTATTCTTTGATCGATGGATATTCCAGGTAATTCAATATCAAGGCTGATGCCTGGTATCTCACCTGATGATACAGCCTGACTTAGTCCTATTGGAACTGGTGCAAATTCAGGTAATGCAGTTGCAGGCATTTCACCTTCCTGAATGATCTTAAATCCAAGTGAATCATCAGTAAGAAAAATTCCACTGGTTGAATCTGAAATATCCGCCATTTGATATCTAGTCTGGACAAGTGGAATCTTTAGATCTAAATACCATGTTGGCATCTCAAACTTATCTGGGATATCGAAATCGCAGGCCCCTGCAGTTATAATAAATACAACCAAAAAAGCATGTACGACTAATTTATTCCAGTATGATAGAATATGTCTCGGTTTTACCTTCATGTTATGCCAATTTTATTGGACTTCCGCGTTTGAATTTGTGTAATTATTCCGAGAGATACAAAAACAAAAAACCCCACGTTTTAATGTGGGGTAATTTATTGTTTATATTTGATTTATATTAATATCTATAGTGGTCTGGCTTGTATGGCCCTTCCTTAGAGACACCAATATAGTCTGCTTGTTCATCTGTTAACTCTGTTAGAATCACCCCTAAGTGATCTAAATGTAAACGGGCTACTTCCTCATCTAATTCCTTTGGAAGCATGTAAACCCCTATAGCAGGAGCTTCTTTTGCAAGTGCAATTTGAGCCATGACCTGATTTGTAAATGAATTTGACATTACAAAACTTGGATGGCCTGTGGCGCACCCTAAATTAACCAGTCTACCCTCTGCAAGTAGGAAGACCTGATGACCATCTGGAAAAGTATAGCGGTCAACTTGTGGTTTAATAATTTCCCTATCTACGGCGCTGTCATCATTTAAGGCATTTACCTGTATTTCATTATCAAAATGACCAATATTGCAAACAATTGCCTGATCTTTCATTTCATACATGTGTTCTTTAGTGAGAACATCTTTATTTCCTGTTGTGGTAACAAAAATATGTCCATCATTAAGAACCCTTTCAACAGTTGTTACCTCAAACCCTTCCATAGCTGCCTGGAGTGCACAAATGGGGTCTATTTCCGTCACTATAACTCTTGCGCCATATCCTCTCATGGACTGGGCACATCCTCTTCCTACATCCCCGTAACCACAGATCACTACTGTTTTACCTGCAACCATTACATCTAACGAACGTTTAAGCCCATCCGCTAATGATTCACGGCAACCATAGACGTTATCAAATTTTGATTTTGTGACAGAGTCATTTACATTGTAAGCTGGAAAAAGAAGATGTCCATCTTTCTCCATTTGTACCAATCTATGAACACCTGTAGTGGTTTCTTCAGAAACACCGATAATGCTTTTTTGAACCTTATGCCAATGGTTTGGGTCTTTTTGTAATACTTCTCTCAAAAGGTTTTCAATTATCTTTTCTTCTTCAATTTGTGTTGTTATCTCTGGAACATCACCATATTTAGAAAAGTATTCTTCTAATTCATATCCTTTATGAATTAATAATGTTGCATCACCACCATCATCTACAATCAGGTCTGGACCAGAACCATCAGGGAAAGTAAGTGCTTGAAGAGTACACCACCAGTATTCCTCAAGTGATTCTCCTTTCCATGCATAAACTGGCACCCCAGATTCAGCAATAACCGCAGCAGCATGATCTTGGGTTGAAAAGATATTACAACTTGCCCACCGTACATCTGCACCCAACTCGACTAATGTTTCAATAAGTACTGCAGTCTCGACAGTCATATGTAATGAACCTGTTAGTTTTTTCCCGGCAAGAGGTTTTTCGGGTCCATATTTATTACGCGTGGACATTAGTCCTGGCATTTCTTTTTCAGCAATATCAAGTGCTTTTCTTCCATCTTCCGCAAGACTAATATCTTTCACCTTGAATGGTATGGCATCCACGATGGATTGAGTTAAAGTTTCTGACATTTTATTCTCCTATAATTTTTTAAGCAGGGTTTCAACCATATCGGTTCTTTCCCAAGTGAATTTTTCCAGCTCTCGTCCAAAATGACCATAAGCTGCTGTATCTCTATATCTAGGTTTTTTAAGATCTAAATGAGCGACTATTTCTCCAGGTTTGATTGGGAATACATCTCTGGCAATCTCTGTAAGCGTTTGATCATCTTTTTTACCAGTACCTTGGGTCTTAACATAAAACGAAGTTGGTTCTGCAACCCCAATGCCATAAGACAATTGTACTTCACACCGATCTGCGAGATCTGCTGCTACGATATTTTTTGCAATGTATCTCGCCATATAAGTAGCACTACGATCTACTTTAGAGGAGTCTTTACCAGAGAAAGCACCTCCGCCGTGGGGAGCATAACCTCCATATGTATCCACTATGATCTTACGACCCGTTAGACCAGTATCTGCTTCTGGACCNCCATAAACAAACCTTCCCGTTCCATTAACAATAAAATTCTCATTATAAGNATAACCATAAGAATCAAGGACTGGCCTTATNACATGCTCNACNACTTCNTCNTTNACNAANTCTAANTCTTTATTNTCNGNCCCATANTTGTTAAGCATNTCATCATGCTGAGTTGCGATTACTGTTTTATCTATAGATACAGGATTGCCATTTTCATAGGAAACTGAAACTTGTGACTTACCATCAGGCCTAAGCCAAGGCANGGTTTCATCTTTNCTTAACTGGGTTAATCTCTCAGTCAGCCTATGCGCNATCTGGATTGGTAATGGCATTAACTCNGGCGTTTCTCTGCAAGCAAAGCCAAACATAAGTCCTTGGTCTCCTGCTCCTTGCTCTGATACGTCCTCTGAATCAACACCTTGAGCAATTTCAGTGCTTTGTTCATGCAGTTTAGATAGAACTTCAACATCATCGGGGTCTATTCCACTATTTGCTTTGTTATATCCTATTTCTTTTATTGTATCTTTAACAATTTTATCAACATCAACATCAGCAGTAGTTCTTATTTCTCCAGAAATAACCACTAAACCTTTTGTAGCCAGCGATTCACATGCAACATGTGCCTCATTATCACTAGATAATATATTATCCAAAATAGCATCTGAAAATGCATCACAGGCTTTATCTGGATGTCCTTCAGTAACAGATTCAGATGTAAATAAAAATCTACTCATTTTTTATCCTTTATTTGGGCTATCTATTTAACTCAATTAACGGCGGGAAAGTTAATTATAAATATCATGAATATTGCTGTGCTTTTATACAAAATTCTCTATAAATACGAGCTAGTTCTTGGAGCATTTCTACTGAAGATTGAAAATTATATGACATAATATGCTCAACATTCAAGCCAACTGGCACTTTCAGATCATTTTTTTCAATATGGTTTAAAATCTCATTTAGAACTTCAATAGCTACATCAAGAGAACGTTCTGTCATTGAACCAGGCCTTGCCTGAAGATAGTGTTCAGTATTGGTGGGTATCTCAACGCCCAGCCATTTAAGAAATTCTACATTTTTCTGAGAAGAAACAGGAGCAAAACTCAGTAATATTCTTCTGGGGAACGTATTAAGCTCATTACACCGGGTTTGATAATTATTGATCATTTTAATAATATTTTCAGAATCATAAAGAACCTGTGTTGTGAAGAATTCAGAACCATTGTTGCTCTTATTTATCAAGTTTTTTGACTCTTGTTTTCGACTTGGTATCGCAATGCCACCGCAAAAGATATTTCCGCCATTTTGATTGTGCTTATTCGTAATTGCCTCAAGTATTTTATTTACCGAAGGCCCAGGATAACTGACCTTGCTTGATTCACCACCTACTATGATCATATTCTCAATTTCAAATTTCGTATTAGTCTCTTCAAACCACTGCATTTGTTTATCATATGGCTCATGCACTACAACACGGTTTATAATGGCTTCAATTCCAACTATGTCTTGCAGTAGCATCCCAAATTCCCTTGGTTCACCACGCTTTTGGTTTGCAACTGGACGATCACCCCTTCCTACCTCATCATGAACCTCAGGAATATTTATAGCATCTATATGGGTCTGAGACAAAAGAGAACTTATAGTTTCAGCGTAAGAATTTAGTGTCCCATCCTCTTCCCTTGGAGGAAGAATCTCATATGCNACTACTGGNCTTTGTGGTTTTTTAATTTTATCTCTTATTCTCATTATANTATTTNATTTTTTAGTACACTAAAATATCGTGCTTTNGGATGGGANAAATACCAACCACATACAGATGCNGCTGGAAACATTGCTCTGGATTCTGTTAGACTAATGCCAATCTGTTGCTCNACCTTTAGCAATTCCCAAATTTTNTCTTTCTCNTTGTGATCTGGGCATGCAGGATAACCCGGTGCTGGTCTAATTCCANAATACTTTTCATTGAGCATNGCACTTAAATNTAATTCTTCATTTTTTGAATAACCCCAATGTTCTATTCTTACTCTTTTATGCAACCATTCAGCAGTGGCCTCAGCTAATCGATCGGCCAANACTTTTGCCATAATTTCATTATAATCATCATTTTTTGATTGATATTCTTCAATAATATCTTCAATTCCATGTCCAGCTGTCACAGCAAATAATCCAATGTGATCATCTCCAGTTGGCGATACATAATCTGCTAGACAGAAGTTTGGCTGACTTCCTTTATCCATTAATTGCCTAGGAAAACAAAAGGAAATTTCTTCATCAAGTAGTTCAACCTTTTCATCATTCGATTTAGCTTTAAAGAAACCGTAGACTGCCTTAGCCTCAAGTCTCTCATCTTCAATAATCGACCGCAANAGAAATTGTGCATCATCAAAGACTTTTTTTGCTTCAATACCTCTAGTTGGATGTTCAAATATCCTTGGGTAAACACCTGATAACTCCCAAGCATGAAATAATGGTGACCAGTCAATAAAATCAGACAAAGTAGATAAGGAGATTTTTTCTATTTTAAAGTTACCTAGTTCTTCAGGAGTGACAGGATCATATTCAAGTAATGGTTTTCTCGACCTCGCATCCTCAATAGATAATAGTTTTATGTTCTTTTGGTTTTCATAAAAGTTCTCTTTAATTGACATATACTTTTTATTGGTATCCTGTATCAATTCAATCTTGTCGTTTGGTTTTAAAAGTTTAGCCACAAATCCAACGCAACGACTAGCATCTTGAACATGGAAAACACCTTGTGGATATTTTTCTTCAATTTTAACTGCGGTATGTTTTACACTGGTCGTAGCACCTCCAATCAGAAGCGGCACATCAAATTCAAGGCGTTTCATTTCTGAAGCTACATGTACCATTTCTTCTAAACTTGGAGTAATTAATCCGGATAAACCAATTATATCNGCGNTCACTTCTTTTGCCTTTGATAGAATTTTATCTGCTGGAACCATGACTCCCATGTCAACAATTGAGTATCCNTTGCATCCCAAGACCACACCTACAATATTTTTACCTATATCATGAACATCTCCCTTCACNGTNGCCAAGAGNATAGTTCCATTGGACATNCNCTCAACACCTTTAANTTGNTTTTCTTCCTCAATAAAAGGAATTAGATAAGCTACTGCTTTTTTCATNACTCTTGCTGATTTTACTACCTGAGGGAGAAACATTTTNCCCTCCCCAAATAGNTCTCCTACTCGGTTCATTCCATCCATAAGAGGCCCTTCAATAACTTCTATGGGGCTATCAAACTCCAATCTTGCAACTTCAGTATCTTCTTCAATGAATTCATCAAGCCCTTCTACTAAAGAAAAAGATATTCTTTCTTTTATTGGCAGGCTTCTCCATTCATCATTACTCTTTTTCTCTTTTTTTGTGCCACGATATCTTTCTGCAAGAGCTACTAAATCATCAGTTGCGGTTTCACTTCGATCAAATAGAACATCTTCAATTGCATNTCTCAATTCAATATCTATATCATCATAAACTGTTAATTGACCTGGATTAACAATNCCCATATCCATGCCGTTAGAAGTCGCATGATATAAAAAACATGAATGCATAGCTTCTCTAACAATATCGTTACCACGAAATGAGAAAGAGAGATTACTAACGCCACCACTTACGTGCACTTTTGGCATTAATTCTCTTATTCTCTTGGCAGCATCAATGTATGCTTTTCCATATTGGTTATGCTCTTCAATACCAGTTGCAACTGCAAATATATTTGGATCAAATATAATATCTTCCTCTCTCATAAAAACTATTTCAGTAAGAATATGGAAGGCACGTTGGCATATTTCAACTTTTCTTTCAAATGTATCTGCTTGACCATCTTCATCAAAAGCCATGACAATCACCGCAGCACCATATTTTTTTACAAGTCGAGCTTGTCTAATAAATTCATTCTCCCCTTCCTTTAAAGAGATAGAATTCACAATCCCTTTCCCTTGTATATTTTTAAGACCTGATTCAATAACACTCCATTTACTGGAATCAATCATTATAGGGACCTTGCTAATATCTGGTTCAGAGGAAATAAGTCTAAGGTAACGGATCATAGCATTTTCACTATCTATTAATCCTTCGTCCAAATTTATGTCGATAATTTGCGCACCATTTTCTACCTGATCTCTTGCCACTGACAATGCTTCATCAAACTTGTCTTCCTTAATGAGTCTCTTGAACCGCAAGGAACCAGTAACATTTGTTCTTTCTCCAACATTGATAAAATTAGACTCTGGTCGTATAACTAGTGGCTCAAGCCCACTTAATTTTGTTAATGATTCAACATGTGCAATGGGACGTGGTTTTTTACCTTCAACATTTTTTGCAAATGCTTTAATATGTTCTGGGGTTGCTCCACAGCACCCTCCAATTATATTCACTAAGCCAGAATCAGTAAATTCAGAGAGTTGGGCTGCCATCTGGTCAGCTGATTCATCATAGCCGCCAAACTCGTTAGGAAGACCCGCATTTGGATAGGCAATTATATTTGTATCAGCTATCTTTGAAAGTGAGGCTAAGTATGGCCTCATTTCTTCTGCTCCNAGTGCACAATTAAGCCCAACAGCAAGTAGATCAATATGGAATATTGAATGCCAAAAAGCATCGATTGTTTGACCTGATAATAATCTACCGCTAGCATCTGTTATGGTTCCTGAAACGATAACTGGAATTTCTCGCCCAATTTCTGAGAATAATGTCTGAATNGCAAACAATGCAGCTTTACAATTCAATGTATCAAAAACAGTCTCAACCATTAAGATATCAACTCCACCATCAATCAAACCTCTAGCCTGTTCTTTATAAGCATCTACCAATTGATCAAAATCAACATTTCTATGCCCTGGGTCTGAAACATCAGGGCTCATAGAAGCAGTTTGGTTTGTAGGGCCAATAGCTCCACAAACAAATCTTGGTTTACTTGGTTGAGAATCTGTAAAACGATCACTGATAGCTTTTGCGATTTTTGCAGAATGCAGGTTCAGGTCATAAACCATGTGTTCCATCTCATAATCCGCTTGAGATATCGAATTCGCATTAAAGGTATTTGTCTCAATCAGGTCAGCTCCAGCTTCTAGATAGGATTCATGTATCTCTGTGATAATNTCTGGTCTAGTTATTGAAAGAATATCATTATTGCCCATTAAATCCATAGAATGATCTTTAAACTGAGATCCTCGAAAATCAGTTTCATTCAAACCATATCCTTGGACCATTGTGCCCATTGGGCCATCAAGTACAAGTACTCTTTCTTTTAATATATCTTTTATTTTTTCCATAAAAAAAAGCCGGCGCTAGGTCCGGCTATTATTTCTATTTACCTTTTTAGCACATTTATTTTACGTCGCGGCAATATGGTGCAAAGCACGACTACAAAAAAAATTAACTTATAATTATTTTAGATTCAAATATTTTTTATTCGGGTATTTTGGGACCAGCACTACGTAACAGATCATCACCCAGGTCATATTGTTCATAATTGTGCTGAAATTTTTTAACTAGTTCTTTTGCGGTATCATGATATTGCTCTATGTTATCCCAAGCTTTTAGCGGGTCAAGTAAGCTAGGCTCTATACTTGATAGGGTAGTTGGTATATCGAACCCGAAGTAAAGATCTTTTTCATAATTTACCTTTTCAATATCGCCATTAAGTATAGCGTTTAATATCTCTCGCGTCTTAGGAAGGCTAAATCGTTTCGCTCCAGATTGTGCACTAGCACCCACCCATCCTGTATTAACTAAATAGACAGGTACATTGAATTTTTCCATTTTCTCTTTTAATAATTCAGCATAACTCAATGGATGAAGAGTTAAAAAAGGTCCACCAAAACAGGGTGAGAATGTAGCCGTTGGTTCAGTAATACCTCTTTCAGTCCCTGCAACTTTAGCTGTGTACCCGCTTATGAAATGATACATGGCCTGTTCTGAGGTCAATTTGGCAACTGGAGGTAAAACCCCATACGCATCACAGGTAAGAAAGATTATTTTTTCAGGGTGAGATGCCATGCTTGGCATTCCTTTACCTGAAATAGAATTATCAATATGATCTAAGGGATAAGACACACGAGTATTCTCAGTCTTAGACCCATCCGTGAAATCAATTTCTAATGTTTCTTCATCATAAACAACATTCTCTAGCAGTGCGCCTTTTCTAATAGCATTATATATATCTGGCTCTTCATCTGGGTTTAGATTTATCACCTTGGCATAACAACCACCCTCAAAATTGAAAATACCATCATTAGACCAACCATGTTCATCATCACCTATAAGAGGACGAATTGGATCGGTACTTAAAGTGGTTTTACCCGTACCAGATAAACCGAAGAAAATAGCAGGATTTTTCTGATCTTCTTGCACATTGGCTGAGCAATGCATTGAAAGTACACCTTTTTGAGGGAGAAGATAATGTAGAACAGAAAAGATACCCTTTTTCATTTCACCACCATATTCAGTTCCACCGATGATTGCAATCCGTTTTTCCATATGGAAAATAATAAACGTTTCTGAATTCATACCAAACTCATCAAAACGTTCATTTGAAACATCAGATGCGTTTATGATAGTAAAACCGGGTTTAAATTCATCTAGCTCACCATTTTTAGGGCGTATGAACATGTTATTAACAAAATGGGCTTGCCAAGCTTTTTTCGCAATAATTCTTACATTCAAAGAATAATTAGGATCGGCACCTGCAAAACCATCAAATACATAGGTCTTGGTATGATCAGTTGAATTATAATAATCGGTAATTTTTTCATAAAGCATATCAAAGATCTCTTCGGATATCTTTTTATTTACGGGTCCCCACCAAAGTTTTTCATTAGAAGATGGTTCATCTACAATATATTTATCTTGAGGAGATCGTCCGGTATAAATACCAGTATCAACCATAGCCGCTCCTCGTAGACCGATGAGACCTTCATTATTATTAACTATATCGTCGGCGAGCTCTGTTACAGATAGATTTCGATGTACATTCTTTAGGTTAAATAGTCCAAGGCTATCTAGACCTAAGTCATTTCCATAAATCTTCATTTTATTTTCCTGTGCTTATGAGGCATGTGGATGTGCCTGGTTATAAACCTTTTTCATATCCTTCGTACTTACTTTAGTATATATCTGTGTTGAAGAAATACTACTATGTCCCAATAACTCTTGAATTATTCTGATATCTGCACCTCGTTCAAGCAGGTGTGTTGCAAATGTATGCCTCAATGTATGAGGACTTGTACCATCTCTTTTTACTGTTCCTACTCTACTATCTTTACCATCATGCAGTACCAGACGCAGATAAGCTTTTAATATTTGTTGTACAGTTCTCTGTGCAATCCTCTTTTCTGACCAACCACAAAATAAGGGTGTAGCGGGTAATGAATTCCAAGTTAATTTTCTTTCTTTTAGGTAATTATAAATTGCTTTTTTTGCTTTTTCCCCAAAAGGAATTATTCTTTCTTTGTTACCTTTCCCAACAACTTTTATTAACATTTCCTTCTCATTAATTGAACCAATATTTAAGCCAATTAATTCACTAATTCTGATACCTGTAGCATAGAATAATTCTAGAATAGCCGTATTTCTAAGTATTTTCAAATTGGAATCTTTTCGTTTTATTCTGCTTTTTTGATCTTCTGGCTGACGCATTAAAAGTTCAATATTGCCTATTTTTTTTGTTCTTTCTTTTGGATCTGGTCTCTTTCCTTGCTGAATTACAACAGGAATTCTTTTATCAATTTTTGGAGCTATTATATATGCAGCGGGATTATCATCTAATTTGTTTTCGGAAACTAAATAATTAAAGAAACCTCTTATAGATGACAACCTCCTTCTACAGGTTTTACTACTTATTTTATTTTCACGTTCTTTACCTAAAAAGTTCCTTATTGTCCATCTATCTACTGTCTTATAATTTTTAAGCGGTTTTCCATTATAATCAATTAAAAACAGATTAAACTTTTTTAAATCTCTTTTATAAGCATCAATCGTATGTATAGAGTAACCTTTCTCTTTTTCTAGATTCTCTAAATATTTATCTAAATATTCTTGCCCATTATCCTTCATAAAATGACTCAATTGATTCTATCAAATTTAAATATTCTAGCGGCAAGGGTGCTTTGAAAATAATATTAGCTTTACTTTTAGGATGAACCACTTCCAATGATTTAGCATGGAGTGCATGCCGATTAAATTCAGACATTGATTTTTTATAAAACTGTGTAATTTCAGGAAGAAAACCTTTTGTTTTTGCAATTCCACCACCATATTTCTCATCCCCAAATATAGGATGTCCAACATGCGATGCATGTACACGAATTTGATGAGTCCGACCTGTTTTAGGGAAAAATGATACTAAAGAGCAATGTCGGAATTGTTTTTCAACCTTATAATCAGTAAATGACTTTTTACCACTTTCTGATATGGTATATTTTGTATGATCTTTCCTATCTCTACCTATGGGTGCATCTATTTTGCCATTATTA
>NZXM01000049.1 GCA_002701965.1 Methanobacteriota archaeon
TTGCATTTGAAGGAAGTGGTGCATTTGGTGATGGTGAGGAATCATGGAATGGAGGGCATTGTTGTGGGGATGCTGCGGTATTGGATGTAGACGATGTTGGGTTTCTTTCGCTCTTGATTGCCAAGATGATTGAAGAATATCCCATTGATGAAAATCGAGTATATTTCACGGGATGGTCAAATGGATGTATCATGTCGCAACGCATGGCTTTGCAAGCAAGTGATTTGATTGCTGCCGTAGCATGCACTTCAGGGTATCTTGGATTTTTGGATGATTCAGAATACATCCCAATACCAATCATGGAAATGCATGGAGTGTTCGACGAGATAGCTCAATATTCAAATTCAGTACGAATTGCTCTACTCGAGGAAGATTCCCAAAACATTGAAGCAATACAGAGTGGAGCTCATGAGAATCTCTATGATTGGGCCAATTTTAATCGATGTGAGGGTCTAATCGCCGATAGTATCACTCCGAATTCAGCATATACAATCGAGAGATTTACTTCATGTGAAAACAATTCCGAAGTGGCATTGTTTACTTCATTGAATGGTGGACACAATTTGTATGAAAACGATGCTTGCGACCTCGGAATTGGTTGGAGTTGTTGGGGGAATCAAGGAGTTTTTGACACACATCAAATCATTTGGGATTTCGTAAGTAGATATTCAAAAAACCAAACGGTTGACTCACTCTGACCAATGTTCGCATAAACGTTCCAACAAGCNTCGTGCNGGGATTCCCCACTGCACAATGGTCACCCTCGCCCGACTTCGATCAGNTTCAAGNAACCCGTCTTCCAATCCAGGGGCACCTAAATCTGAGGGAACCAAAGGNAGCATCCCTGAGCCGGTTTCAAAGTTNATTTGTACACCTTTTTTCTTCGGTTTAATGACAATCCACTCACGGTTGAATTGTCCTTGAGAATTCAAAATTCGTTCAATGGCCTCAACCAACTGCTCAACAGGGTCAGTAACAGTCCCAGCAGGCAGGCCTTCCGAATCACCCACTGCTGGACCATATGCATCTAGGAAAGGCAAATCGTGATCGTGTTGGGCGAGTAAATCATCCAATCCACGGGCNAAACCACGCTTCTCAGACATTTCATTCACTCCAAGGTGAGATTCCACCGTTGAGCAAGATTGACGGCGAGGTCGCGATAATCCTTCCCTCCATTTGATTCAGGGGCGTGGATATGAATGGGGATNCCTTCACTGGGTGCTTCAGCCAGCTTGATGTTACGCCGGATGGGGGGTTCCACTATGAGGTCCCCGAAGGTTTCCTTCAATTGGCTCTGAACTTGACCGTTGAGCAATGTTGGCGCGTGCATGGTCATCAAGACACCATCAAAACCCAAATTAGGATTCAATCGGCGACGAACTTCACGGATAGTGGAGGCCAGCATGGCAACGCCTTCAAGTGCAAAAAATTCAGTTTGAACGGGGACGAGTACGGCATCACTCGCAACCAAGGCATTGATTGTGACCAAACCCAAACTTGGGGCAGTGTCCAAGAAAATCAAATCATAATGNGGNAGTAGTGTTTCAAGACCTTCTGCCAAGCAACGTTCTCGCCCTAATCGGGTTGACAAATCCTGCTCAAGCCCGACCAATGAACGNTCACCAACGACAAGGTGGAGCCCGGGAATAGCGGTGGCGTGGCGGCAAGATGCAGCTTGTTCGGGCTCGGTAAACAGGGTACGCGTTGTATGCACAACACGACTCTTGTCAATACCGAGTCCTGTTGCACAATTACCTTGCTGATCACAATCGACCACCAACACTCGNACACCATTCAATGCTAGATGGGTAGCGACGTTGATGACAGTCGTGGTTTTCCCCACCCCTCCTTTTTGGTTCATTACCGTCACGACACGNCCCCGGTTTGCTGGAGTAGGTCCTGCTCTAGGAAGTTCGACTACAGTTCGAGGTTCTGCNGAACTCAGCACATCGTTTTCAGGCCCTTCGAATTCCTCTTCTGTAAACTCTACAACCAGAGGGGCAGCGACCGCTTCGGGCAATTCGCCTTCTTCATTCATGGTGCATCCCATTCTGGTCCGCGGTCGTGGTACTATTGAGGCTGACGGGGTAAAAGTTGGGGGNAACCACTGTTTCCAGNGGATTAGGCTGGGGTCGAAGTCAGCACCCAACCACCCATTCGTGCCGATTCGCAATCCATTCCAACTCGCAAACTATGCTCGACGTCACCTTCAANCCATGTTCGCTCAAGATATGTTGTGACCTGACCATCGGGTAAGAATCCCAAATCATCAAGCCAATCTGAAACAGCATTTTCCTCAGTAACCACCAATGCATANCCAATCTGTACATCATCTCGAAGTTGACCATTGTTGGAGATTTGAGAATGAAGATCTGGNTATCTGTCTGAAGATAGCATCCTATTTTCCAGCAANGCCAGCGTGTAGGTTTGNGGNATTTGATTNCGTGCATGCTCAGGCTTGTCGTCTCCGGTCAGAGGTGCATCTCCTGAATTCAGACAATTTTCTCCACCNGGCCAAGTCACTCGGACCCAACCCGCTTCGGCTGAACTGACCCATGATAGATTCCAAACTGGNGAATTTCCTGAACGATCATCCTGTGCTGCGAAAACATACCCGTCTCCATTGAGTGCAATATGAGCCGCTCCGAATGCATCAGCATCTGAAATTACACATGTGATTGCCTTCTCTAANGTAAANGAACGNANGGTTGAGTTGTCGGGCATGTGGGTNACCCATGACACCATACTAGACGTCTGTGGTTTGCCATCGNTAGACATTGGACGGGTTGAGTAGAATTGTTGCCAATCGAGCAAGTCATCACCACGCTTGAATGANGTTTGCTCCAANGTATATTGAGTCACAAACGACCCTTCGGGGAATGTCAAATCGATGGCTTCTGATTCAAGTAACGAACAGCCTGACCGTTTTTGTGATTTATCNATCGAGATATCGACCATCTGTTTGGCAGGGAGCGGTTGATTGGGGATAGCCCAAATGACCATCTCTGCACGTCCAAGACAGTCGCCGATTTTGATGTGGTGCATCCGAATCTGGATAGCNTCCTGTCCACCAACAGTATCTGGAGAACCGATTTCCCAACCCCAACCTTCGTGCTCACCNGTGAGGCCCTCTTCCATGACAGTCAGACCNAAGATATCGTAGAGATTAACGGGGTGCATAGGCATGAGAATCCCCTCAATCAAGTCAGATGCGGAATCAGAGCCGATGATTCCATCNAATGTTGTCGCATCAGCGGTGTAAGATTGACCTTCAGCATCGATGAAATTGAGGGCGGTTTCTGAACGCATTAATCCTCGTTCGGTAATTTCATGCCATTGCTTGACATCGATATTCAGTTGGTTATTTCGATTCAACCATTCCAATGAACTACAACTTTCCGAATTGATGGCTGACCAAGTATTTCCAGACAGGTCTGCTGCTAGGTCATATTCCAGAGAGGTTTCTACAGCGTTCCAGGTTCTTCCAAACGCATCTAACGCCTTCACGGCACCTTCCAAATTGGTATCGCTCGGATCGACTAAATCTGAGAGAGTCCCATCTCGAATCGATGCTGAGCCTGAGCCTGAGAATTCAACCCGAAGTTTTTCACAAACATCATCCAATGCGCTTGGAGAAACTGCGTCCCTTAGGAGAGCAACCATTTCATCACCATTGATTTGGATGACGCCATCATTCACATCAAAGCGCAAGTTATCGCCGTAACGTGATGGAGCAGTTTGGAACACTGAGGCTTCGTTGCTTAGATACCACCAACCTCCAACACCCGCGAGTAGGATGACGACAAGGATAGTTGCAATGGTGGTCCCATCCTTGTACCAAGCTGGACCTTTCGCTGTGACCANTGTCTCTATTTTGATCGCGCTNGTGGTAGTTTCAACCANTTCTTCGAATGNTTCATCATCATCGAGCATTTCNGCCTCAAATACTTCTGCTTCAAGGACCTCATCTTCTTCATGTTGAAGTGATTCTANCGGTTCATCTTCATCATCATCNTCATCGAGAATCAGCACATCCTCTGTNGAGTCTAGAATTCGGGCAATAAGTTCGGATTTTTTACCGGTAGTCGAAAGTCCCAGTTCCTTGAGGNGAACCTTTAGTTCTGCAACCGTCATTGCAGAGAGTTCATCCTCACTCATNGCCATCCTCAGAGAGGATGGCNATGAAGACCGCTTTCAACCTCTTCGCTTGACGGTTCGCTATTTTTCGGATTCTTCAAGGATTTCAGCCATTCCGCATGGCATCGATTTGCTCCTGAGTCCATCCTGCTGCAATGAGTTGTTCATCCGTCCATGCTGAAGCAGAGTTTGTTTCAGTTTCGGCTTCCTCAACTATAGCATCATCCTGCTCGGGACTGGCTGCAGCCTGTGCGAGTGTGGGGCCAGAAGAATCTGGCGTATCCACATTCTCAGGGGATTGAACTTCNGGAACACCGATTTGCTCACCGCGATGCTCTGATTCAGCCGCTTCTAGAACCTCTTCTTCGACCTTCTTCTCCGGTTGACCTTCAGGATACTTCAATCGCTTGAATGCATTTCCAGATTTCTGTGCACCGATGAATGCAAATCCNGCCATTAAGAATGTNATCAGGGCAATTGGGACTGTAAACAATCGTGGCCAATACATGGCAACTTCAGCATCCATAGTGAGGAGTGTNCCAGGGTTTTCAACAGGCTCGGCCCATTCGATTCGTATCGAACGTTGGCCGGGTTGCGTATANANGGTAAATTCAACTTCTTCTCCGGCTTTGGCTGGTTCAGTACTNTTGTACCAACTACNGTCTGGAAGTTCCCATGANGGNGGATGGAACTCGTCGCATGTACCTTCATGAATACCCACGGTGAAGTCTGTTGAACCTTGGTAGCGATATGACACAAAGGTAACATCCACACGTACTTGAGAAATTGCGCCCAGATCAATCTTCATCGGAGGGACGTAAAGATTCATGCAAGCAGAACTTTCATTCCCTGAACCGTCCCAAATTTTGTGACGATATTCTTGATCCTCACCATCNCTCACCCACTGTTCAGCCTGATTGTTACCCATTCCCTCTTGGGGNTTNTCNGAAATATCNCCGGCAATGGGNCCTGGGAAAAATGAGAAAATACCGAGAATTACGGTGAGNGCAAGGAAGAAATACACATTGTTCCTTGCGCTGTTACGCTTTTTCTCGAGAGACTCNAGGCGCTCTTCTCGATCTTGACGACGGGCACGAGCATCTTCAATCTCTGCGAGAGGATCAAATTGGGCTGGATTCACGTCAGTAGGAGGGCCACTAGGGCCTGCGATTGGAGAGGGGCTGGGCCCTGCAACAGGAGGTGCTCCGGTAGGGCCTGCGACCGGTGGACCACTGGGGCCTTCGACGGGCTGCATGAATTGTCGAAGCGCCGACGCCATTTGAAAGCCTCGCTCCTCGCACGCGCGCGGGCGAGCGGGCGGGCGAGCGCGCGGTCACGCGTTTTTTATCCGTAGGACTCAAAACGGAAGNGGTTCCGCCCCGGTCTGATGACTCTCCGTGTTGCCATCCTCTCTCGGGGCCCTCGGTTGTATTCCACACGACGGCTAATGGAAGAGGCAAATGCATTAGGATGTTCAGTAGAAATTCTAGATCCAATGAAACTGTCGATAACGGTCGGGAATGATGGTCGTAGAATCCTGCATGAAGGTTGGAACGTTGAAGTTGATGCTGTCGTACCTCGAATCGGATATTCAATTACAGAACATGGTGTTGCCATCGCACGTCAATTTGAGCGAATGGGNACCTATGTTGCCAATAGTAGTGATGGAATCAGCAACAGTCGTGACAAATTACATGCTGCTCAGTTACTTTCTGCAAATCACATTCCCGTTCCAACCACAGCTCTGGTTCGAGATTGGCGAGATGTAGAACGGGCCATCCGACAAGTGGGTGGGGTTCCTTGCGTGATCAAGGTCCCCGAGGGTACACAAGGCAGTGGTGTATTCCTTGCACATACCGAACGTGAAGCCAGTGAAATCGCTTGGAAAGTACTGGAATCAGCCAACAGAGTGCTGGTTCAAGAGTACATCAAGGAAAGTCACGGACGCGATATTCGTGTACTCGTGGTTGGTGGTAAGGTGGTTGCTGCCATGCGCAGACGTGCGCATGGACGTGAGTTCCGATCAAATTTCCACTTAGGAGGAAGTGTGGAAAAAGTAGATCTGCCTGAGGACTATGCTAGAATCGCGTGTAAAGCAGCTCGTCTATTGGGATTGGATGTCGCGGGAGTTGATCTTCTGGAATCCACAAGAGGGCCACTCTTGTTGGAAGTTAATTCAAGTCCGGGTTTGGAGGGCATTGAGAAAGCGACGGGGGTCAATGTTGCTGGGCACATCATGGCGCATGTCGTCGAAAATCATGCATTCACCCCCCTCAATCTCAACCAATTACTTTCCAATAAGGAGGGTTATGGTACACTCACACTCAAGGTGCGTAAGTACCCAGAATTGATTGGAAGAGCATTGGGAGATTTGATGACTCAAGATGAGGATGCGAGTATTGCTGCTATCTCTAGAGCAGGTGCACACATTTGGAATCCATCTCCAGATCTTACTTTACGCGAAGCCGATGATGTCATTTTCTACGGTGAGTTGGAAGCACTAAATCTGCGAATTCGTCCACTCATTAGACAAACGATTGAGGCAAGGATGACATCTCCGGAAAAGCCTCACCCTTGGAATATTGAGCAACCTCAAGAGAACGAGGCGGCATGGGCTGCAAAGGTACCTGAATTTCATTGGAGATATCGACGCCGCTAATCGACCGGCAATTCAGAAACGCCCTTCAACAGGGCGGATAATCTTCAACGATTAGCGTAGCATTCATACCCGTATACCCTGACTGGCGAATCCCTTCGGGGATGGGATTGCAGAGGTCATTGGCCTCAGGACGGAAGCATATGCAGAATGGAGAAAAGCGGGAATTAACTGGAAATGGTTGGTCTAATCCAACCTTGCGAGGGAGTATGGGAACTCCCTTTTCAGAGGAAGCTATCGGGGTTCCCTTCGGACTTCCAAGTCGATTGGTAAGACTTGCAGACTTACCCTGGCACGGTTGCTATGAAATGCAATTGGCGAGTGAAAAGAAAAGCAAGCACACTCTTCGGTCCTATCGAACCGCAACCAAGCAATTCCTACTGACTGAAATACCTGGAGAATTGAAACCATCTTGGGATGCTTTGCAGAACATCAGTGTCAAGGAAATCTCACGTTGGGTTGATCCTAACAATGGCCGACTTGACCTATGGGTTCAATCGATTTCGAATCTAGCTTCTGCAACAATCAATGCTCGATTGGCATCTGTTAGCCATCTACTAAATTGGCTTGGGCACAGAGTTCCAGATTGGGTTACTCGCCCTCAAAAGGGTCGAAGTTTACCAAAAACATTGACCTATCGAGAGATGGAGAGATTGAAAGAAGCGGCCGCAACCAGTGAAAATCCGTTTGCTAACCTTGTGATTACACTGTTCCTAGACACCGGAATGCGGGTTTCCGAATTATGTGCTTTAGACAGAGCATCGGTTGATATTGACGACTTTTCAGCGACCGTTCGTGAAGGGAAAGGTGGTAAGGATCGATTGGTCTTGTTTACAGAATCAACGGTAAATGCGATTGATGCCTACAACCAAATTCGAACGATGATTGTAAATCAACATCCGCCGAGTGATGAGCATCGTGACGCTTTGATTCTAAATCGAAGGGGGAGAAGATTGACTCCTAGAGCAGTTCAAAAGTTGATGGATTCGATGGCTGATGAGGCNGATATCCCTCGCTCAAAACTCAGTCCACATACACTTCGACACAACTTTGCCACGGGTCTGCTGGAACGAGGTGTAGATTTGGTCAGTATTCAGAGATTGTTNGGTCATTCAAATATCTCGACAACGCGGGTTTACTTGGAAATCAGTGACCAAAGCCTTCGTGAAATCTATCATCGGGCACAGATGGCGCAACGGATTCAACAAGAAGATCAGTGAATCAATCCTTGGTTTTCCATTTCTTGATNTTNTCCTTCCAATTTGGTGTTGGAATTACATTGCTCTTGACCTCGACGGTCTTGGCATCCTTCTTCTTGACCTTGGCCTTCTTGGCGGGNGCCTTTTTCTTGGCTGGAATGGCTTTCTTGGCCTTAGCAGTTCCTTTTGCGGCTGCAGTTTTNGCGCTCATCGCAATCGTTTTGGCTTTTTGAGCCGCCTTCTTTGGAGCNGCCTTGGCAGTCTTTACTGCACCCTTCGCTGTGGACTTTNCAGCNGCGGCAACCAACTTCTTGGCCATGGCTGACGATAGCCCCGCTGCAATGAGTTTCTTCATACTCGCCTTGGCCAACTGATTGGCTGTTCGAACCCCTCCTGCAACCAACTTCTGTGCAGTTGATTTTCCTACACCAGGCACGCTTTGTAAATTCTCGATTGCTTTATCATCGCCGGAGGCCTTCTTCTTTGCCATGTTTTCCGCTCCGAACCGAACAAAACGTGGAACGTATTGAAGTTGTTCTTTGTGTCGCAAGGTCTGAAGCCGACCTTCGGAGGGGATGAAAATTACCAATCAATCTCTGCTAGACGGACTCGAATCGCAACTTTTTGCTCAGGTCCATTCGGGTGACCCAGAGATGAAAATCGATTCTGAATCACGCCTTAGACATTCAAATTACCCAGGCGCAGATGGGAGCTTGTTCTTGGGTGATGTTGGAGATACCTTGTTACGTTGCTTCGGCGCGCATGAACCTCCCCGAGTTGTCCAATTGCCTGGTTTTGATCAACAACGATGGAGTGTTATAGTCTCAGATACTGAGATGAGCATCACCATAGAAAGTCGCTCTTACTGGGGTATGGGTTTGCTTTCTTCATGCTTCCTAAATTCCATCAAAATGGTTGGCCCCGTGGGTAGACGCGCGCGTATTGTGTTTGACTTGGTTGCAGCCTTGGGCAGAAACCCATGGGAAGCGAAATGGAAGAGCCGATTTGCGAAGAGCACAGGAGTCTCGTCGACTGAGGAGAAAGCAAGATGGGAAGCACTCATCGAACATGGGCGTTCAGATTTGTCAAATACCATCGATTCAATTCGAGCGAAGGCTGAATCTCTAGAGCAGGAATTGCCTTCTTTAGTGGATGAGGCCCCGGAAGGGTGGGATGGCGATTTGGCGCTCGAAGAAATTGGAGCAGCATATGCTGAATGTGACATTGCGATGGATGCTTTACATGATCGTTCTGCGACAGGTGTTGAACGCGCACTCGCTAGAGCAGAGGCACACATTATCGAAGCTGATCCCAGAACAGAGGTTGCTGCCCAGTTTGAAGGTGGAGATGTGTTAGAGGAAATGGCGGCTATCGAGGCTGATGATATAGACCTAAGCGATCAAGTGCTGGAGTTTCAAGAACTTCCCGAAGAAGCTGTCAGGACACAATCAGTATTGAACAAACAAGACGATATCCCGTTTGTTGACCTCTCTGAAGAGGAGTAATCAGAAGCCTGTCAACTGAGCCCAGACCCATTGAAGGACTCCATGGTTCAAGAGATAAATCACGATACTGACCGCGATACAAGCGAAGTAAATTGTACCCTTTGAGATTTGGATTGCATCATCGCTCTCCTCATCGAAATAGCGAATCAGACCCGCGGCCTGCTGGATGTTTGGGCCACCCTTCTTCTTCGACTTCTTTACAGCCATGCGATTCGCCGACCCACCTTACATATTTCAAGACGCCGAATTAGAAAACCCGTGTAAAAACCTCAGGGGTCGAGTGTTTCAATCAATACGACACCATTGTTGAATTCTACGATCCGGCTCGCAGCATCCATTGCAGAATCCAAACCATTGGTCATGAATAACTCGCGTCTGCGTCCATCTTCAGTCTGCAGTACCAATCGATGGCTGAGTTTTTCCAACACTTTACGATCGACAGTTTGCCAAACCCAAGTGTCGGTCTCAATCGTCATAAGCGCTTCAACAGGCACCAATGGACCCTGAGCTGAACCGATGCGACGAGCTCGGTCTGTGAGTTGTGTCAATTTCGCTGCAGTTTCGACTGCATTCGTTCTCTTTGTTTCGCTCGAAGATGCATACCTTCGAGCCGGCTTACGCTGTGTTGTCATCTGAATCCCATCCTGTAACCATTGGTTACAATCGATTCATCGAAGACAATTCAGGTATAACCGTTAGGGCTGTAGAGACATACGATGTGTTGGTTTCCTCACTCCTCTTCTTGTACCGAGGTTGAGAATTGCAAGAAGAGAGGAGAGACAAGTAGTACAATCAGGAATGATGTAGGAAGGAAATCACNCAAGTAGAGAGNGANNGGCAAAACCGANAGGAGTAGAATCAATTCGAGCAAACGTCGATTTATGCTTAGTTTTGGNCGCTCTTCTGGTAGNGTACCCACCCAAGGCATGACGATTGCAATGATNAGTAAAGGCAATTGGAAGNTTTCGATGAGGAAAAGATTNGGTAGCAATGATGGTGCTAGAATCATTCCNGAAAGAAAGCCCCATGCTTCCGGGCGAGGATGGGCGTCAAAGCCAGCCAATGGTGTCAGGGCGCCACAAATTCCACACAGTCCAATCCATCCTAGGGCAAAGCGTGACGCCCACAACATGTTGTGTGTCGAATTTGAACCCTGTACCAGCACATAGGATAACAAACCAAAAGTGAGCATGAAAATGAGGAGTAAACCAACCCATCGCTTACGTGAGGCGATCCCACGTAAGGCATCGACTCTCAGGGCTGAGGATCGGTGTGCTGTCAAACCCAATAGCATCCAAGCGATGGGACTATTTGTCAAATCTATGAAGGCAATCAAGATGCTAAATGTTGCTGCTAAATGTAAAGATGGATTGGATTCATTCTGCACCAATGTTGGGATGACCAACATCGAAAGCAAAAGACCGATGATTGGGTAAGCGAGTGATTGCCAATCTAGTACAGAAGGGTGTGAAGAAAGTGATGTTGAAGGGATAGATGAGAAACCATCAGGGCTGATTTCCCAACCCAAAATCAAGATCCAAATGAAGGCGGCCCATCGGTATTCATGATTTTTCTTGGTCCTAATCGCCAATCCAATTGAGAAACCAAACAACAATCCGAGCATTAGTCCATCTGGTCCTGAAAAAATGTACAGTAAGGCTTCGATTCCGGTGATATCACTGGGTAAAAATCCGACCACTTGGGAATCGGTTAAGTCGACTTTCCAAAAGGCGAATATGCGATGTAGAACAACCAGGCTCACGATATAGAATGGAAATTTATGCAACCACTTTGGCAATCTTTCCGCCATAAACAAAATGATTGGAGTGACCAATAATGCGACCGTCAGTAGGAGCGTGGTTGCATTCGCCATGAAACCTCCCTCTAGCAAGCGGACATTGAAGGTTGGGCGTCTCCGATGCGCTGAAGGTGAGCATCACTTCGCCCCGTCATGGCGGGCATGATTTCTGATTGGCGTGTGCATGCCGCTGAGAGTGAGCTGGCCAAACTGGTCGCTGAATTACGCCCCGGAGAACTGGATGNTTGGTTGGACGCAGCCACTCCGAGATTNCCGGAAACGGTGCGTGTCAATCCATGTCGCTCAGATGTAGAATGGACGCAGNCGTTGTTGGAGGAAATGGGAGCNNNCCCGATTNAATGGTTCAATCAGAAGGGGGGNGCATACACCATGCCTTGGGAAAAAGCGAGGTGNGAGAATGAGGCCTTNATGNAAAATCTCAGAGCATTGCATACATCTGGACGGATCACACGNCAAGAAGCGGCGTCGATGATGCCAGTTCAAGCCTTGGATATTCANCCAGGACATCGTGTTCTAGATTTGTGTGCNGCACCAGGTTCAAAGACGACNCAAATCGCAGAGGCATTGGATGGATTGGGACTCGTGGTAGCCAATGAACCGAACCCTGGAAGGGCGAACAATTTGGTTTCCAATGTACAGCGTTCCGGCCACCTGAACATTGTTGTCGTTCGCGAAGATGGNAGAAATTTNCCAAGGGTCGCCGAGCCAGGNTTTGATCGGATTCTTGTTGATGCNCCATGTACTGGAACCGGGACAACGCGAAAGAATACCGATGTATGGACNAAGTGGAAACCCCATCATGGCGAACAAATGTCCCGTCTACAAATNGGCATCCTATCCCGNGCCGCAATGCTTCTACGACCCGGTGGAAGCATGGTATACTCGACTTGCTCAATTGACCCCATGGAAAACGAAAATGTGGTTGAACAGGTATTGGACCGTTTCCCATGGCTGAGNTTGAAGAAAATCAACCGGAACGAAGTTTTTCCCGCCCTNACTACTCGACCNGGACAAACAGAACAATCGAAAGATTGCATTCGTGTATGGAATGATGAGAATGATGGATCTGGATTTTTTATCGCNGTATTTACTCAGATTGAAGAGGGNCAGAATTCGGCTAGAGCCACACGTGCTCATCCGCGAGATGAGGGTAAAGAACCNACACCAATCANACCCAAACCCTTGANAAAAATGGATTTAGATTTGGGTAGTTCTGATGATTACAATCTGATTNACGAATGGGGAATGGATGATNATGGTTTGACACTCTGGAGGAGGGGGCAATACGCACACATTAGCAATGATNCGATTCGTGAATGGCTGTGGGATGCACCNAGATTNACAGGGAAACATCAGNTGTATCCTGGTGGCCANTGGCAACCCCTAAGGGTGCTCCAAGCCGGACAGCCTGTATGGAAAATTCGCAAAGAGCGGAATCGATTCATATCAACAGGCGTTCATGGTTTAGCGAAACGTGTGACAAATCACTGCATTACNATCGACAGAGAATTGGCNATTCGTTTGTTGAATGGTGANGAACCTGGGCGTTCGACATTGGCTCAGGAATTCCAAGGTCANAGAGATGGAGGAATTCTGCTTGATTGTGAAGGTGAATTTATTNCTGCTTGGCTGGCTGGNAAGTTGAGCTTGATGATGACTNATGCAGAACANCATATTTTGAGATTGAAACTCGGTCTNGTGTGAGAGACATTCATGCGCCATCGTCTATTCCCTTGGANTATGGATGCTGACAGGGCGGGGAATTGGGCTCCGTTCGTGGTTGCTATATTGCTACTCGCAATTGCAGGTTTAGGCATTTGGAGTGCCCCAGCACAACAAAGTGTAGTTGAAGCTGAATCTGAATNCATGATTCCACAATTCATCGAGCATTTTCCTCAGAATGAATCTGATNTGGTTCCAAATGATGGAGTCCTCCGCATNGCATGGCATCCTGAAAACAGTGAACTGGGCTCACTGAAAACCAATGACAGATACCTCGANTTGGGAGAANAAGCCATTGTTGAACACACANCTACNCCAGCAAATGCGATTCTTCAAGCCAGTGTAAGTTGGTTTGATGAAGANAACATCAATGTCACGGTCTTGGTCAATACGACCTCAGAAATCGAAAATGGCATTTTGNGAATCATCGTTATCGAAGATCGAGTCGAGATGTTTGGAAGAGCTCCTACTCAAGATGCAGTNGTCCGGTTGTATGACCCCACNCCAACNGGTGAAGGGAATGGAAGCGTTTCTCGGACTTTGCAGTTACCAGGTGGGNTGAATATCGAGGATGCTAAAGATTTGCAGGTGGTTGTTTTACTGTCTGACATGATGACNGAGGAAAATCATGCAATGATGGCAATTGAATTACCGATTGAAGGAATGGGGCCTGTTGACAATGGGCAACGTGTCGCCACTTGGTTGGCAATGGGTATCGGAATCNTGNTGCTTTCCTCAGTAGTAAGGGCGGAATGGAAACGTGAGGTNTTCCTNCCAAGATTGCGTGGTAATCCAGGNCTNAATGGAGTACCTATCGCTCATCTAAAAGCCGGATTGGGNGNCATTAAACTGCGGGAAGTTCGNGTATTACCTCCGTGGAAATTGGGNAAACAAATCCGAGACTTCGAACTTCGTGCTGGNAAGGAAAAAACCTTCCAAGTTCATCTCAAACCNGATCGAGAATATGAAGATGAACTCACTCCTTTGGTGCAAACNGAATGGAGCATTGAGGTGGANGAAATGGGGGCATGGGTTCTCGACCTTACACTATACAAAGAGCCCCCGACATAATTTCAAAGCCCGTCTTGATTACCCGATATTATGATTGATGATACCGACCGACGGATCCTGTCTGTGTTATTGCAAGATGCTCGAACCTCACTACGTTCAATTGCAGAAGAAGTGGGTGTGGCACTGGGGACTGTTTCCAACCGAGTCAAGCGGATGGAAGAAATGGGTGTGATTCAAGGATATGGGATTCTTCTCGATGCCGAAAAGGTTGGATGGACCATGACGGTATTGTGCGGGCTTCGAATTGAAAAAGGGCGATTGATGGAGGTTCAACGAAGAATCGCAGAAGATCCACGGGTGTTTGGGATATATGATGTCACAGGAGAATTTGACTCAATGGTGCTCGCCCGTGTATTGGACCGTGCCCAACTTGATGATTTGTCGAAAACAGTTTTGTCCAGTGAAGGGATTATCCGAACTGTCACACATGTAGTTCTGAACACGGTGAAGCAAAACGGGGTCGGATTGCCCTAAACTATGGGGCCTGAAACCGAGGGTTCAAGAACACCCGAGTGACGGTTGAACGCATGGTCGTCTCGGGCTCTAGAGATGAACAAGATTCTGGGGCGTACCGAAGAATCCCTCCTGAATTACGTTGGACGGATTTGACGCTACGTTATCCGGCCAGTGATTCCGCCCCCATGCATTCGTTTGGTCGATGGGAAGACCAACCACACCAACACCTTCCCGCAGCACGTTTGGCCGCATCACCTTGGCAAGGATTGCTTATTGCAGACGAGGTGGGTCTCGGAAAAACCATCTCTGCGATCCGTATTATTAGACGACTTCATGCAGTTGGGGAATGCGGGCCAGTGATTATTGCCTGCCCAGGATCGCTGCGCTCAAAGTGGAAACAGGAACTGCATCACAGGGGTGATTTGGAATCGGTTGTAGCAGATAGNGGTCGAAGACTGCTAAGAATCTTNGAAAATTTAGCTGAAGATGANCCCAGAATTGTGATTGTTAGTCATGGGATNCTACGNCGAGCTTCGACGCTAGAACAACTCATGGATTCGATGCCNAGNGTGTTACTGACGATNATCGATGAGGCTCATCATTGTAGAAATCCGAAAAACCGACTTCATGACGCGGCACAATTGCTCACAATGCGCTCTGAGAAATGTGTCCTCATGACTGCTACTCCCGTTAATCTTCGAGAGGAAGAATTGTGGATACAATTGAGTTTNCTGGCACCTGATCGCTGGCCCTCGATTGAACAGTTTTTTCGNACAATGCGTCCAACTCGGATGCTCAATGATATACTCGATGGNATTTCTCGAACNGTTCCCAATCTCCCTCGTGCACTCGANCATTTTCANGCTCTACAAAANACCGTTGGTTTTGCTGGTGATCCACGTCTGAATGAGGCTGTAGAATTGGTTCAAAATGAACANGCNTGGAATCCGGAAANAATTGAACAATCNAGGAGNAGATTGGCGAATTTAATACGACGNCTNCGCCCGCTTAATGATCTATTNATACGNACNAGAAGACGTGATTTAGACTGGCACATGGCCACAAGNAGAGCTGTGACACTCGATATCACATTAACACCTGAGGAATGGAGATTATACGAAGCTGCACGTGCTTGGGCCCGAACCTTGATTCAGATGCGTCATCCTGATGGGCAGGTTTTCGACTGGGCTCTAATCGTTCCTGAGAGAATGGCATCATCATGCCTTCCTGCGTTNGCTCGACATGTGATGCGTCAACTACAGTCCCAAGCGAGAGAAGTCATGGATGAAGCGAACAATCTCGATGATGATGTTGATTTGGCAGATTTGGAAATCCGGATGCTTCGGCGTCTCGGAAACCTCAATGAACTCATCGATGCTGCTGAAGCACTTGGTGAAACTGATTCCAAGTATGACGCATTTCGCGCATGGATACTCCAAAGTTTGTCAGAAGATCAGCAAGGAGGGATTCTCCTCTTCAGCCATTTCCATGCCACATTACAACATTTACAACAGCGATTATTAGCAGATGGTATTCGATGTGAAGTGATTACTGGGCGAACGCGGATGCAAGATCGAGATTTGATTCGCGAGAGATTTNGAAATGGGGATTTTGATGTCCTACTATCCAGTGAAGTAGGAAGCGAAGGATTGGATCAACAACATTGTCATCGCTTGGTGAATTATGATTTACCTTGGAATCCGATGCGAATTGAACAACGTATAGGTCGATTAGACCGCTTTGGACAAACTGCAGAAGAAATTCTCATCCTCAACCTTGCTGTTGAAGGAACTATTGATGCTGCGATTTTNCATAGATTATATCATCGTATTCGTCTNTTTGAAGATGCATTGGGTATGCTCGACCCCTTGTTGGGTGAAGCTATGCGAATGGTCGCAAGAGCTGAACTTGAACGACCTGTTGGACTGCAAATGGTTAGTGGACCGGACATCGGAGAGGGTGAAGATGGTGTCTTGACTCTCCTTGATAAAAGAGAAATGTGGCTAGAAGAGAGAGCAAATGAAGAACGGGAATGGGTAGGGCCTGATCCAGGAATATCTTCACTGCGAAACTCTGTTTTGAGACATAAATTAGGGATTAGTGAGACTGAATTCAGAGATTGGGTTGTTCACAAATTGGGTAATGATGCACAATTGTATCCCACCCGAGATGAGGGTGTTTGGATGCTCGGATTGGAGAGGAATATCGTTCAAGAATTAGCAAATCGAGCCTTGGATTCTAAGCGAATTGACCAAGATACTGTAGGTTGGAAAGACACGATTACTTCTGCTGCTGATCAATCTGGACCACATTGGTTTCACGTAATTTTTGATCGCGAGGTTGCTCGAGAACACCCCCACCAGATATACATCACACCCCATCACCCAATCGCGAGGTTGCTCATCGAAAACGGTGGCGAGTTAGAAGAAACTCTATTTCTCAACACCAACCGTCTCAATTCTACACCAGAACATGCAGCATGGTGTGTCTGTATTGATTGGAATGTTCAGAGTTTGAATAAATCCACCACTCGAAGATGGTTGTATCTAGACTCACAGGGTAATCCAGTACAGGACTACGGTGCTGAACCACTTGAATTGTTGAAGCAGGGCGAACTTATGAGTGGTTTTGATCTGACAGATTTCTTAACTCCGATTGAAAACGCTCTGCTAGATAGTGAGCGGCAACGATTGCTTCCACTATTGGATGAATTGAGAGATAATGCCGAGGATGCATGGCATCGNAGAATTATGCGTGAAATGGCACANCTCTCTGAAGCAGATTGGTTAGCTAGGAGCGAAGGGNNACCCCCTGATCCCCGATGGGTCCGAATGAAAAATGGNCTGATTAGTCGTCTTCAAAATGAATTGGCTAGTAGGTTGCGTGAATTGGAAGAAATCCGTGAGAATTTAACTGGACACCTATCTCTCAGGGTTGCGATTCAAATCGATTGACTATTCTTTTTCGATCCCTTCAGGATCTACGATATCGATGTAAGGTCGTAGATTGTCTGCATGCGCCTTCAATCCCTCGACTGTACGGCCTTCTGGTTTCATTGAGCGAATCAGCTCCATCCGAGTGTCATTGTCGACACGCATCCCGAAGGCCTCAAATCGCTCTCCTAGCTTTTTTTGCAATCGCCC
>NZXM01000050.1 GCA_002701965.1 Methanobacteriota archaeon
TGGGTTGGTGGCCACTTCACGGTGCTCGGGACCGATGGCTTTGGCCGCTCTGATACTCGAGAAGCGCTGCGCCGATTCTTCGAAATTGACGGTGCTGCTGTCGCTCTTGCTGCGCTATCCGCTCTTGTCCGGGATGGTTCAATTGATGCTTCAGTCTATGCAGAGGCAAAAGCAGCGTTCGGTGTGTCAACTGAGCGTGAAGACATCACTGAACTCTGATGACAAGGGTACCGTTGTGCTCAGATAGGGATACAAGGGGGCCCTTGTACATACTAAAATTGTAGAATCTGCCGGCAATAATAACATATATCTGTCCTCAGTTGAATTCTTTATGGAGGGTATGCAATACTATCAGCAGTTGATTCAACAAGGCTACTCTCCACTGGCTGCTGCACAATATACAAAACAATACTTTCCGGAATTTCAAGATCCTAAAATCAACCCTTCATTGCATATCTCTCCTAATGCAGCCAGTATTCCACAACCATCTGTACAAAATTCAATTGAAATTGGTTTGCCAACCAATGGTATTGAATCTTCAAATAGTACTAATCTCGATAGAAACGGTTCACGAAAGAAGATTTTCATTTCCTCGATATTGATTCTTGGGCTTATTGGAACTGCAGGTTATTATGCATACGATCCTTATACTGAACCCGAATTTTATGGTGAAATTCTTTGGGATTACTCTGGGAATGGGTGGCTTTTTGAAGAAGATTCATTCTACTGGGTTAACGTGCCGTGGAATAACTCAGACTTTGATGAACCCGAATGCCACATGGATAACAATCATTTCAAGGGCAAAAATAGAGTTTATGAAATGCGAGACGGGCTCTGTTATTGGGAATGGAATACAGATAATTATTCGATTGAGTCATCGAATAAAGGTGATTATTACAATTTTTGTACGACTGAAACCTACTATGAAGGCGAACTATGTCAGAAAATATATTCTGCGGAAAGAGGAATAATTGTCGAATATGATGGATATTGTTCTACACGGGTTAGCGACATTTCACCTCCTGAAGTATTTTACATTACATGGTATAAACCAGACCGGGATGACTGGCAATTGGAAGTTGACAGAATAGCAGATGAAATTGGAGAAGAAGTTCCTGTAAGCTGCAACTACATTCCATCGTATGAATTAGGTATTGGTAATGATGATAACTGAAGTGCGTTTTTACGAGGGTTCTCCATAACACCCTCGCGCTCACAATTGCTGAATGCATGGGCTCGCAGTGAGCTTCGCGCCTCGCTACCGTTTGAATCAGTAACTCAATCGTTGTAACTGTCTACCAATCGCTTCTTCCATCGAAAGACGACCAACTGCAACGGCCTGAGCCAACCGCTGTGAAATCGTCACACGACCCCCGGACACTCTACGACTCAGTCTCTGTACTTCTCTCACTTCTCCCGGCGTGGGGTTGACTGGTAATTTTTCAGTGATCAGTTCACCATTCATTTGGGCGATTCGAGCAGCAGAAGCATGATGCTGATTACGCTGAAGACCTCTCGAAGTTCGTCGCTCATCAACACGCTCAACTTTCAAACCACGAGCCAAACAAACATTGGCCAAACGGTTGGAAATTGTGCGTGAGCCATCTCCAATACGAACCGTCAAAGATGTGTGACCAATGTCATTGGATAAAGCACAAATTCGATCGATGGTCGCATCCACGGATTCAAACTGAGCAGCNCCAAGAATTCGACCGTCNCCGACCCAAGCCAAACCCGGTCGTGGCCCTGGNTCGATTCCAAAAGTCANCTCATTGATGATTCCACCTTTGGCAACCATTCNCAATGCGTGTTCAATCGCTGAATCGACNGATTCCAAAGTCGCACCAATCCCCAAAGGATCGGCTGCNGCCTCTACCTCCTCNGGTGTAGCCAGCCAAACCAAAGCGGAAGGAGGNAGCGGNGTGTCTCGTTCAAGGTGAGCGCAACGTACGTGTCTGGCCTTTAATCCGGCCAGCAATCGATAGGCCAGTCGGAAATCCGAGGTGCGGACAATGACCTTTCCCACGTTCTTCGATAACCCTGTAGATAGACAAACCTTCGCATCTCNTGGAATCGAATTNTCNNNTTTTCNANANAAACTTCGNGGATACANGGGATTTGAGCGAACACCGTAATAACCGCGGATGTCCCGGATTGACTGATGGCCTCGTCGTACGAACGAGAATTACGGGCCGTACTGGCCGGTTCACCGGACGGTGTCCGGGCCGTTACTCGCTCATGTACTGAAATTGAACGTGCTCGTGCGATGCAAGTNGTTCAGCGNCCATTTTTGGTNGTNAGNGCNGCCGGNTCAGGNATGGATGGNAGTGGAGACTTGTTGGCTCTTCGTGGAGATCTCTGCTTCCCAATCGAAGTGAAAACTCGTGCAGAAAAGAAAGTCTATCTNTCAGGGCAAAAGGAAGAACAGTTNCAGTCGATGAAAGAAATNGGTGAAAAATGTGAGTTNATGCCNCTNTATGCGCATCGNCTCAANGGAGTNAGNGGTGATTCNTGGAGNATTTTCAGAGTTGAGACATCCNCTCTCAGCGGACGTTTGGCAACACTCGCAAGACGAATTCCTACTCTTCCTCTAACCCGGACAGGAAAACCCCATCTTGATTGGGATCAAGGTTTGCCATTGCATCAATTCTTAGGTATCGTTTGCAGAAATTCTGAAGAATCAGGATTGTCTAAGTTGGTTAAAGACGCATTGGANATCGAAATCGAAACCGAACCTACAGTTGAAATCGAAGTTGAGAAGAAACCATTGCCGCCTTGGATGGAACGTTTTCACTCCTAAACATCTTCACCAGACATCAGTGCTTCCAACTTGTCAATCGCAACTTTTTGGCGCCCTACATCTCGACTCAGTCTNTCGTAAGCTGCCTGCTCGAGCATNCGACGAATGGCATCTCGATCTCGAAGCAGTGTGTTCACTCGGCGTTGTGTTCGTCGAGTGTCACCTACATCTGCCATGCCTATCCGAAGGAGACTTCAGACTTGAGGTCTCGCACGATGATTCAAGAAGAAGGGGCAAGAGGGCAGGGTGTGAGCGATACCCGTACGGCACGTGACCGACGTGCTCTAATCCTGATCTTTGTCAGCGCATTTCTTGCAGTACAATGGCATTGGGCATTTGGTGCTCTGGGACTCTGGGTGCTTATCCTTAGTCANCTAGAACGCCGTGGAGTCCTCGACAAATGGGATGCAACGCGTGTCCTCGGNGGACTGCTAATGCTACGGAGTAATCGCGGGCAAGGCACAATCGAAAAGGTAGCCAAACCCAGAAAATTTTGGCGGATTTACGGTGAGGTTTCGATGTGGACCTGTTTCTTTGTCATGATTTTCATCGTCCTTTTCTTGTTGCTCTCCTTCGCATCAGCTCTCATATACGGTGTCCCAAAGAGTGATGCTCCAGCCAGTCAACTCATTGTATTGCCTGGAATTAATCCAATTATCCCGTTTTGGTGGCCTGCAATCGCCTTTGTTGGGGCCTTGGTCATCCATGAATTCGCNCACGCTCTGCAAGCCAGGGCCCACGGAATGCGTGTNCGNTCGGTAGGNTTACTCATGCTGGGGCCATTTCCTGCAGGAGCCTTTGTCGAGCCTGAATTCGAAGAATTGACCAAAGCACCTCGAAGAGAGCGAGCGAGATTGTTTGCTGCTGCTCCGGCGACCAACATGTATGCAGGGTTGTTTTCATGGTTACTCATTTGCCTGTTGGCAAGCCAACTTTCCGTGATNNATCCTGGNGTTCATGCAAGTGGNATCATTGANGATTCNGCAGCNGCGGAATCCGGCTTGCAGCCATGGGAAATCATCACTCATGTCGATGATATTCCAGTTCCCACTGCATCAGAAATGACCACACAATTGGATGCGTTTTCAGCAGGAGAAACCGTGAACCTCACTGTTCTCAGCCATCTGAATGATGATGATTTACGAACTGAACGTATCATCAGCGTTACTTTGACCAGCAAATGGGATTATCTCAAAACGCAAAATATGACGGATGCACAAATCGAATCCTTGGGTGTTGACAAGGATGATGCTTTTCTGGGCGTTTCTGGGATGTCTAGCGGTTCAAGCGGAATTGATCGACTGGTTGGGCCCTTGGCTTGGGAAAATAATCAACCACTGTATGTCGATGCTTTGGGCGTGGCCGTTCAGCCAATCGTTTTGATTGGAATACCGATTAATTTTGAGGGGCAAATCATGGGNNCACAGGAACTGGAATTTATCGAAGCAGATGGATGGCTTGGGAACTTACTCGGTACGACCGTATTGATCTCGATCATCACACTNCTGTTTTGGTTCATCTGGTGGAATGTAGGGTTGGGTTTGGCCAACTTGATTCCAATCATCCCCTTTGATGGTGGCCACTTGATGAAGGACTTCTTGGGTGTTGTTGTCGGCGGTATCCATCGATTTTCACGGAATCCACACTCATTGAAAACAGAAATGACTGTGTCAAAGATTTCATCGTTCAGTAGTCTATTCCTCTTCATGGGCTTGTTGCTGATTATCATCGCTCAACAACTGTGAAATTTGGGATTCTTCCATTTCAGCTTGAGCAAACTCAGGTGCAGTTTTGATGACACGATCNACGACTCTTTCCCAAACGGCTGGAATCGCTAGCAAAACAATTGCCGTGATAATTAGCTTAGACCAAGATGCATCGGGAACTGATTGGCTATTATCGGATAAGCCCAATTTGATTGAACCCACCCATGGAATCTCTGCTCCTGCAACCCCAATCACCCATTCTCCCTTGGTTGTTTGAACAGCGTTACCATGTTCATCTGAAAGCCCTGGTCCTTGACTCTGAGAATTGGCCCCGGGTTGGTCAATCATGCAATCATTGTTGTCGCCTTTGGTGAGATATCCAGCGTGTAGCGGGTCCCAATCCTCGATTTTGAGGTTATACGAACCTCCATGGTATGCACACAGAATGTCGAATGTCCAAGTGATAGATGATACATTCCGAAGTGTCGTGCCTGGTACATCCCAACCACCTGATGTGTTCTCGACAACTTCGAGTAGAGCACGATGGATTACAGGTGTATCTGAACCACCATTTTTCTGATAGATGATGACATCACCAGGCATTCCATGACTCTCATATCCTTCGTAATCTCCACCTGATTCAGTACCTTCTACGAAAGTAATGATGTCTTTTCGATCGGGTGTCATGACCAATACCAGATCTCCCGCATCAATGGAACCCACTTCTCCATTTTCGTCATGTTGCATCGAGTTCGATTCAATGACCACCATCGGTGGCCATGAACCTGTCATCANCACAAGAACGGAAATGAGGACCGCAATCAGTCCACCGGCGAGGAAGGCTTCCCGAATCCAGGACCACGCCTCGCCCATGGCGTTCACTCCTCTTCTTCTACAACGGGGGGTTCTNGTCTGTCACCAGGAGCTGGGAAAGACAGCCACATCATGACTCCTGTAATCAGTAAGAAAANCCAACCTGAGATGTCATCAAAGTAGGGAGCTGCGTACGAACCCGGTGATGTTCCATTCAGGAATTCCCAAATGTGGAGTGTATTTTCTCGCGTTCCATTTTCAGAGGTTGCAATTCCCCAAATCATGTTATACAACTGCATGAGGAATCCGCTCACAGANACAAAGGCTACCGAGCGGTTGAACCATAGTTCTCTGAACATTTCAACGTTGACNAGGCGCGATAAACGTGAATCATCAGTGGCCCACCAATTGATGAGTAAATCTTCGGGGACCGAATGATCGGCTTCTTCTGGAGCTGAACGCCCTCGAAGCAATCCATGTTCGATATAGTGGGCTTTGAGGCGCGCACTCCAAACCTTACCCAAGGTTTGAGCGGCTTCTTCCGCCTCTTTGCGTTCGCGTCCAAGTTCAGCACGCGAGGTCAAGCTCAGTGTCTGCATCAAGTAACTCCATTGGCCTTGATAATGAATGAATTCGGGGCCAATGAAAATCAGTGCAGTAAATCCAATGAACAAACCAACCCAAGTTCCGGTTCGCAGGTGTTCAAGATCTTCGACCTGTGCCCCATCTAAGAAGAAAAAGAATACAATGGACCACATGACCATTGAGAACGAGATAAACGACAAAGTTCCCAAGACAAATAGGTGTCGTTCCCTCTGTCCTTCCCACCAATTTTTGAACGGTGCCAATAACTTGCTCATTTCTATCACTCTCGGCTAGAATTACTTCTGGCTGTCTCCCGCGAAACTCTTGGCACTGTTGAGTGTTCGCCTCAAACGGGCCCTAACGGGCCCGGAATAGTTTGATATCAAATGGCACGGGTTGTCGGCATAGCCGACAGTCGGCGAGAGTTGTTCAAGATGCGAAAAACAGCGATTCTAATTTTATCTGTGCTACTCTTTTCCTACGGGTTACCACTGGCTAATGCTGCAACTGAAACGCAATTCACAGATGGTACTTCGACGTTCACCCATGTGTTCAGTCAGGCTGGCGACTCTCCTACACCGGGGGTGACATTGCCTTACGGAGCCGACGTACAAAATGTCGAATTTGAAATCGAAGGATCCGCTTCAACTTCGACTTGGATGAACCGAACCACAAATTCTGATTTCGGTGGTGCNGGGACCACTGGCTCAAGCCAGCAGGGGCAATACATCAACCAGTACGGATGGTACTACATGTACAAACAAAACGTGAAGGTGGAAAACAACGAAGTTGAGTTGCGACCGACTGAAACGACGACCTATTGGGATATGGACAACTCCAACGATGTTTCATCTTCATCTGGTGGAAGCATCAACACGACTGGACACCATTACTCTACTGCCGAAGCAGGGTACAGAGGTATCAGCGATACTGGAAGAATCAGTCTATCCGGTGGAACTTGGGGTAATTATATCGGGGCCACTGTTGAACAATTCGACGAATATCATGTAGTTCGTTATTCAAGTATTACTTCATCATACGGTGGATACAATTTCAACTCGATGAACCGATACAATGCATCAACTGGAGCGTATATTGGAACTGTAACCATGGCTTTCAACAATTGTACTTCGAACAATCTCTACTATCTATCTGATATGACAAGTGATGGCGATGGAACCGTTTGGATGGCCTCATTTTACACCCAAGGAAATTCGCAATATGGTGGTGTTTCAAAATGGACTGTCACAAAGAATCAGAATGTAGTCACTTACACTTGTGAGCAATTCTGGATGGCACAAGAAGTGGGTGGCGTATCCATTGACCCCAATACAAATGACATGTATGTCGTTCAACGAACTCGAACTTCCAACACCTACAACATTGACCTGTGGGAGGTATCTCGGAGTAATCCAAATATTGCCCTACAGACATGGAGTCTTGGAGCCATTTCCAGTGGTGGTGGAAGCAGTACATTCAGTGGTTATCTGAAGCCGACTGGATTGGTTGTAGAAATGCCCAGAATTGCTGTCAATGTTTACTGCTATTACTATGCATATGCCTACTATTGTGATACCAACAGGGTCTCATGGACTAGTATCTATCATCAACAAACAAATTGGCCAGAGTTGCAAGGTGAATACACCAGATCCTATGCCTCGATGGGGCTATCCAATCTGAATGGTGAGATCGCACATACCTGTCTGTATGCATCTTCAGCATCTTATTGTCCAACCTCTACGACAAATCGGAAAATCATGACCAGTGGGAATGGAGCCGCAGATTGGATGGGGACCCCATCATCGAGTTCTTCCACTGTCACGTCAAGCACCGTCAGGCTTTCGCGAGCGATCAGTGAAGTCACACTCGATTCTGCGATTACATGGGAACCCACGGGAACGAATGTGGATTTTGAAATCACCAATGATGGTGGGACCACTTGGAAACGTGCGAATAGCGCTGGACTGGCCGTCACATTCGCCAATGCAGGAACTGATATTGGATGGCGTGCATGGCTGAATGGAACATCTACAGCAGCACCTATCATTGATACTGTGGCATTAACTTACACCTCAAGTTATGTGAACTCGGGACAATTCAGATTCTATCGTACTGCAACCCAAGGTGCTGCTCCAGTCGCGGCTTCCGTCTGGTGGAATGCTTCAACACCAGGGGGTAGCGGTTTGGATATTTACTTCCGAGAAGGTTCAAGCAGTTGTACAAGCGGTACCCGGGTAAACGTTCCATCTCAGGGTTCAATCGTGACATTTGCTTCTACATCAACAACCATGTCGTTCTGTATTGATTTGGATTCTGGAAGCAATAGTCAATACTCTCCAACGCTGTTTGACTTCAATTTAGTCACATATACGAACGCACCTAGAGATGTCAAAATCGATATTTTTGATGATGATCAATCCACTCCTACATCGTGTACAGTCGGCGGATATGAATGGGAATACGATGGTGTATTGGTCGGTACAACCACTGCCAGAGAATCTGCGCCAAACGCTGATATGAGGGACGCCTTCAACTGTATTGTTCCTGGAACTGGAACCGGCACTGAAGTCATCGGTGTGCAAGTCGGTTCTGCTGCTGCTGGACAACTGAAGATTACTTCGATGACCATTGAATACACCATGGCCACGGTCAACTTGGACATCAATTACGATGAAACCATGGTTCTGCACGAACGCTCACAATCCTATGAGGTGGTAACCAGACACGTGATTGGTGACAATGCAGCTAGTATTACTGATGCAGAATTGATGTTTATCGCATCCCCAAGTTCCTATGCGCCAAAGCTCTCCTGGGCTGATGATGGGACACTGGTTGATGATGATCCTGAGGATTGGATTATTCCTGATCAAGGAGGAACATGGACGAATATCTCTAATGGAATATTTGAGATTCATTGGATGTTCCGGGTCACCGATGATTTCCCCGAGCAAGACAATGTTGGATGGCGTGTCAGTTGCACGGATGATACGGGCCTTACGCCTGCTGTTTTATCTTCAACAGGGACATCTGCAGGCATCCGAGTCAACCAATCCTACGGACTCGGGTGGTTTGCAATCCGCGATGTTGAAGGCGAAGTGGTAAACAACGATGTTCAGAATGGGGATTGGGTTGTTGCCGGAGAAACTGTCCATTTCCAAGGACAGGTTTGGTTCGAGGGAACCGAAGATGCCCCCCTGAATTCAGTTTTCGACGTACGTGTCTCTAGAAAAGATGCACAGGGTGACTTCACAGCATCTTCATGGAAAGACAATTCCAATCCGAATGGGACATTCTTCATCTCGATCGCGGTTCCCGACATGAACATCCCTGAGGGTGTTACTTTTGAGGTCCAAACTTACAACGAACGAGATCCAACCAAGGTGATGCCCACCAATGAGTCATGGATGCGTACTCTACGGATTGATGATTCATCTCCAGAAATTATCGATGCATGGCCTGCTGAAGGTGATTATGAAGCCAGTTCAAACGCTCAACAGATTGCCATTACGGTCTCCGATGAGGTTGGGCATCCCGAGTCCTTGACATTGAATTATTGGGTCGAAGCCGACCACGATGCAAATCGAAATGGTGAACCCGACCCAGAGGAATATNTTNCTCAAACCATGACCAATTATACCGAAGACGTTGAGAAAGTCTTCTTCGGAATGATTGATGATTCAAGAAACCCGAACATGGCAAGAGTCTCCTATTTCGTTTCTGGTCATGACCCCGCAGGAAACCTAATCCTCGGTGATGAAGGACCTGGATTTGCATATGATTTGACCACTTATCTTACCCGNAAAGANATGACTTCTGTATTCACGGGATTGAATTGGGAANATCATGANGATGGTGGAGATGTTTACAGTGGAACAGACCAGTCGATTTCCGTAGGTCTTGTAGATGCAAACGGAATCATNGATTTNGAGTATATNTCANTNATCTTTGACTTCGAAGGGCCCGATCCTGAAAGAGATCAACAGCGAATTTCNTANAATGGTCGAACAGANACTTGGAGTTCNGAGAGTGAGTTTATCACCATNCTACCCAGCAGTTCNGCTGTTGTGACCACCAACGATACCGGTCTGCCATGGATTCACACCAACTTCAATTTCCAGTTCTCATGGGATTGGCCAGATGAAGATGTCTCTGATTTGGCTTTAGAGTTCAAGGAATTGGGCTCGACCGTACCGACTAGATTGGAGTTCATCGAACATACTTTCAGCGTTGAGAACGACTTGGTTCTCGATGCATCAACCTACATCGTAGAGGATGTTGCAGAACCCCGCACAGGACCTTTGGATGATGCAACACCGGTTCGACCCGATGATCGGTTGCGCTGGTCTGGACGCGTTGTTTACGAAGGTAGCAGTGAACCTGCACCCAATGACCTCGGCATTACGGTCGAAGTCTTCGATGGAGTACAGTACTGGTCAGATGGGAGCTTGTCTGATGATGGTGGCTTCAGTATTGAAGTGCCACTGACCGCTGCATCGACCCTGCAAAGTGCAGAATCTCGAACGTTCCTCACAGGTGTAAGAAACGTACCTGGACGAGGCGAAGACATGACTCGAGATACTGTTGCGACCACTTTGCAACTTCAAGTTGATCACACCCCNCCACGAGTACATCACAGATTGTCCCCTGTGGATGTCATCGATATCTCAACAGCTTCTGATNTGTCTGCATTGNCAGTNCGTTTTTCTGGTTGGGAAGAATGTGTTTTACTCGAAGGAGACGATCGNTGCGCAGCATTCGGACAATCACCTCAATGGGTCAATTGGGTCATGCGAGACAATACACGAACCATTGCCGCAGGTCAAGCACAATTGGCGATGCAGTTGAATGGAACACAACTTGAATGGATTGGAGAAGTGGACCTNACGAGTGATGGTTTGGTCACNCCTCGTAGTGGCTACCGTGTCGGNTTCTGGGNGACCGGCTACGATGCAGCAGGCAACGAATTCCCGATGACAGCGAACACTGAGAGCGATCCNGTGCGAGAACGCGAGGATTTGGACAATGACCAAGACTTGGCATGGGTCCGTCTCGGTGCTACNGTTGCAGAATTAATTGTCAAGAGCGTCTCATTGAGCCAAGATACTGTCGGCGAAGGNGCTGAGGTGGAAGTTGTCGCTGTTATTGCAAATACTGGTGGTGTCACTGAATCCTCATTTGCCGTTCACTTTGTGAGTGAAAATGGATTGATTCATTCAACGAGAATCATTGGTCTACCNGCTGGTGGAGAACANCGAATAACAACAACATGGNCTGCTGAACAAGGTATCGATCGCGTAACAGTAATTGTCGATGCGGAAAATGAGGTCATCGAAGTCGATGAAGAAGGTAATTCGATGTCGGCTGGTGTGTCTGTTGACTACTCATGGGGATTAGGATGGGTGGACTCNTGGAGACAAAACCCTCTCACTGTGATTGGAGTTTTATTCGCCTTGATTCTACTGCCCATCATAGGAACCGTCACTTGGAAAACTTCACTCTCTGGCTCGACCAGTTTGTATGATGAAGAACTNATGTACGAAGAAGAGGATGANGAAGACTGGGAAGATGAAGAAGATGATGATGAGGGTTGGGAATAACCCTTCCTTGATTCGGCGAATTGAAATCACACGCCATTCGCCCCTCCTTACGGGGGAAGGGCGATGTCTGTCTACGAAATGCTCTGCCAACCATTGAATGANCACCTTCGTTCTCAGGGTTGGGAACCAACCCCAATACAACAGGTTTCAATCGAACCGTTGCTACTTGGCAAAGATCGATTGTTAATTGCACCCACTGGTTCAGGGAAGACNGAAGCGGCTGTCTTGCCTATCCTCTCAGCNTGTTATTCACAGCAATGGGGTCGAATGTCGATTCTGTATGTGACACCATTACGTGCANTGAACCGCGATATNGATCGTCGATTGGAAGGGCTTGCCGGAGTATTGGGTTTGACGGTTGGATTNCGACATGGGGATACGCCCCAATCTGAGCGGAATCGCCAATCGAAAAAACCACCTCATCTCCTTGTCACTACTCCCGAAACCTTGCAAATCATGATGACNGGNAAGCGATTGAGAGAACATCTGAAGAATGTTCATGCCATTATCGTAGATGAGGTNCATGAACTAGCGNCATCTGAGCGGGGAGCACAACTTCTGGTCGGATTGGCCCGCGTAGAAGAAATGGCAAAGCGACCCATTCAAAGAATCGGGTTGTCNGCAACCGTNGGCAATCCTGCTGAGGTCTCANGATGGTTGTCACCTCTCAATGGTGAGCACATAGTAGCGGATGCACCGAGAAATACAGAGGTCAGAATTACTTGCTCACTACCACAGGACTCTGANGAAGCATTGGCTTTGGANNACAANACATCTCCGCAGGCCATGGCGAGTTTGAGAATGCTGGCAAATCGTCTCAAGGAGGATGCNCCGTCTCTAGTCTTTGTCAATAGTCGAAANGCGGCTGAAACCGTCGCNAGTCGTCTGGCAACTTTTGATGAAACATTGGAAATTGGAATTCATCATGGTTCATTGTCTGCTGATTTGAGAACTGAGATGGAAAATCGATTACAGGAGAATCAATTACACGCACTGGTATGTACCAGTAGTTTGGAGTTGGGAATTGATGTTGGGGCGATTCGTCATGTGCATCAAATTCAATCACCACGTGCNGTAGATNGATTACTGCAACGATTGGGGCGAGCTGAACACGTCCTGGGTGGTACCGGANGAGGTGATTTGATCGCCTGGGAACACGACGAAATTGCAGAGTCTGCTGTGATTGCTCGCCGAGCAATTGCTGGGCAAATTGAGGGAGTACAGTGGCGAAATATGCCCAGGGTTGTTGCGGCAAATCAAATGGTAATGATGACGCTTTCAGAGGGAATTGTTCCCCTCTCAGCGACAACTGAAATTCTGCAACGGACTCTGATTTTTCAACAATGGACTGAAAAGAANACCATAGAATTGGCGCGNATTTTGGATGATCGATGGTTGCTAAAATTGGTAGAAAATCCAGATACTTCGGACCCNCTTGAATGGGCACCTTCGCTGTGGAAGGTTTTGGTTGAGGGNACCAATCTTCCTGAAAAGAGGCCGAGTAAAGAGGAAATTGAGCAAGAATCTGAACAGACTTTGAATCGTTGGCGAACGCAAATCAGGACATTGTTACCCAAGCACCTCAAGGCAGGATGGACTTCTGCCGGAGCAAGAAGTCGCTCTTACATGCTTGAACATCTATCGATGATTCCCGATGCTCAAAGATATACGGTCCGAGACATGGTGTCACGACGAGCCATCGGTTCAGTGGATGAAGCGTTTGTTTTGTCATTAAATAATTCAGGAGAAGAAACGGATGGAGCCCCTCGGCGTTTTGTCATCGTGGGACGAACCTGGGAAATTGTAGAAGCTGACCCTTCTAAATCAGAGCTGATTGTAGCTCCGATTGGAAAAGGAGGNACNGCACCTGTTTGGAGTGGNGAATTGCCTCCNGTTCCAGCTGAAATCGCCAGAGAAGTCGGGCAACTACGTAGATCGATTCTAGAGCTGGCGACCGGTGTTGAACCTGAATCNATTGAAGGGNTTCGATTGGATCGAATTGGTGGNNCCCCNCCTGATTGTGATATTGATGACTATCCTTTNGCCAANGATGCACTCTCAAAGTTGGTCAACAAAGTGGTAGAACATGTCGATTCATCAGGCANTCTTCCCGATGAAAGACACTTGGATATCGAAACNCGGAAAGATGCAATCATCGTTCATTCGTGCCATGGAAGTCGAATCAATGAGACACTNGCACACTATCTGCANGCCATGGCTTCGACNATNGATGGCAGAATGGGTCGTGTTCTTGTCGATCCTTATCGCATCAGTATACAAGTACCAGGATTAACCGCAAAACATGTTGTCGNTTGGCTCACAGAAACAAATCCAGAGAACCTTCCGACCATTCTTCGTGTAACCATTCCGAACGGTCGTCAATTNCGATGGCGACTTGTCCAAGTCTGCAAAGTGATGGGTGTACTCCGTTCTGGAGTTGATCCTCGAAAGGTAAACCTGAATGGAATTGCCCAGAGATACAAAGACACGCCTTTGATGGAAGAAGCATTGGACAAGTTGTTCAGTGAACGCATGGATGTCGAGGGAACAATCGATTTGCTTCATGCTATTCAAGATGGGAATGTGATTGTCGAACAGCGGGCTCCAGGAGGGTTGGGGGTATCTCCACGTTCTGAACGAGACATGCAATTGCCTGATTGGTCAAATGTCGAAGTCCGAAAACGATTGGAATCGAGACTGATGAATGAACGAATTGCGATGATTTGTTTACGTTGTAAATCATTAACAAGGGTTCGAGTTGCCCGATTTGAATCAATTGAACGGGCCTGTGTGGTTTGTCAAGCAACCATGCGTGCCGTGGCTAGAGAAGGATTGAGTGATGAACTCAAGAAATGGGTTTCTGCTGATGATGAGAGAACCAGAAACCGAATGTTGCGGAACGCAGAGATGGTCAAGAACCGGGGCTTGGATGCTGTTCTGTGCCTCATGGCCAGAGGTGTGGGGGAAGAAACTGCAACGCGAATTCTGCGTGCTTATCCACCAGGTTGTGAACGAGATTCATTGTTGAAGGCCATTCACGAAGCCGAGGTGCAATATGCAAAAACTCGCCGCTTTTGGGGTTAGTAATCCTCATGGACATCGGACTCGGACAACTGGCCGATGTGGTTTGGACTTACGGGACGAAATGCATCCGGAAAAACCACAGTTGTGGAATGGTTGGTCGAGAACGGCTACGTTTCAACTTCGTGTTCCGACTCTATCCGTGCCCATCTACGCTCACAGGGNATTGAGATCAATCGCGAAAATCTAATCGCTGGTGGACGTGAACTACGAGCCGCACATGGACCCGGAATATTGGCAGAAATGCTACGGGATGAGCACGCGAAGACTTCGAGTTTGGTCATCGACTCAATTCGTACACCTGCTGAAGTTGAGGCATTGCAAGAGCGACCTGATTTCAGATTAATCGAAATTCGTGCATCGCGTGAGGTTCGTTGGCAAAGATTGCAGTCACGTGGGCGTTCTGGGGACCCCACAGATTGGGACACATTTGTGGCCCAAGAAGAATCCGAACTCGAGGCGTCAGATGACAGTGGACAAGCCTTGATTGCTACCGCGGAAATGGCAGATATCATCATAATCAATGATGGTGAGGCCGAAGAATTGAGAGATGCACTAGAACTGCTTCTCAGGCCTGACGAATATTGAGGCCAGCTTCCTTCATCATCGCGGTCGACATGTCGAAATCTTTCTGCCAGCGCTCTGGAACTTCAATCTTGGTTGGATACACGACTTCAACGACACCCGCCTGAATGAGAGAGCGTGCACAACGGGTGCAGGGGGGCCAAGTGACGTAGGCGGTACATCCCTTCAATGACAAACCGATACGAGCGGCATGCATGATTGCATTTTCTTCCGCATGACAAATCAGTGGATACTTTTGCTCGCGGTCTTCCAAACGTTCAGAATCATCTGCAATCCCCCTTGGAAACCCATTGAATCCAGTGCTTCGAATCTCGCGATCTTCCCCGACTACAATACATCCAACCTTGGTAGAGGGATCTTTTGACCAACCGGAAATGTGGTGAGCAAGTTCAATAAAACGCTCGTCCCACTTTGCACTCATTGTTCCACCTCTACTCCCTCAGCGTCCACAGTGTTTGAGACTTGTTACGCAACAGGGTCGACCCCATCCTCACCCTTGGGNGTAATCAAAATNCTCTGCAATTCTACNAAGCCCTCTTCATCAACTTGCTGTAAAATCGCTCCTACCAGATAGATACTGCCGATGCAAAGTACAGGTTGAGGAAGTTCTTCGTCTAATTCGACTGATATTGCCAGTGCTGCATCTAATGATTCCTCAACTGATTCAATNGCTTTGATTTCAGCATCGGTACCTTGTACTCGAAGTTCATCTGCAAGCTCGTGACAATCCACTACCTCTTTTCGACCTTCAGGTGGTTGGGTGACAAACACATATCGAATCGCTCCTTCGACAATCAATTCGACGAGTGGTTGTAGGAAATTTTGCAAATCCTTCTGTTCGGTCGCGCCAACAACTACCACACCTGGCATAGGTGACATGTCGCGCGTTTTTTGGAATCGTATTTGCTCACATGCTCTAGCCATTCCGCTCGGNTTGTGGGCACAATCTAGTAGCATNGGGGTGCCTTTGTAATCTATCCACTGCATNCGTCCTGGCCAGTTTGTGTGTGTTGGAGCCAACTGGTCACAAGCTTCCTCCGCTTTCCATTCACCCATGATGTGTAGAGCCGAACTAGCCAAAAGGTATGCTTCTTGTTGATAAGTCATCCAACCATCATACCATGTCTTGTCTGACAATGGGCGAAACGGCTTCACAGCATGTGAAAATTTGAATCCACGTCGTCGATCTCCTCTCCACCACCATGCATTGTCATGATCTCTAACCGTTCTCTCAATCACCTTTCGTACTGAGTTATCATANGGCCAAGTCGCAAGAAACGGNCGNCCTTGACGTACAATTGCANCNTTTTCTTCNGCAATTTCAGCAAGGGTTTCTCCCAAGACGTCCGTATGTTCCAAAGAAATTTCAG
>NZXM01000051.1:0-6359 GCA_002701965.1 Methanobacteriota archaeon
CGGCGATCTCCGCCACCTCGGTATCCACCGCCGCCTCCGCGTCGGTCTCCACCACGATTGTCCCGGCGATCTCCGCCACCTCGGTATCCACCGCCGCCTCCGCGTCGGTCTCCACCCTGATTTCCTCCTACAACTTCGGATTTCAGTACTTCACATCGATTGCATTTATCCCGCCAAGCAAAATTGTGATTCTGACATTTAGGACAAGTCCAATCCCCGTCCTTCATGTGTGAACTTTCACGATTGTCCCTTCCTCCCCTTCGATCATTATTCCGTTCTTTTGGGGGGGCGATTTCCAACGGTTGGCCAATAAGCAATTCGACTTCGACATCGCGAAATGGAGTGACGTGAACAACTGCAGCTGTGATCTCTCCGATGACCGAATCGACCTTGCCAACCCATTTTCCACCAGGCAACTGCATGACTTGACCCAATTTGGGTGCGTCTCCAGTAAACGGTGCCAGCATGCCCCCTTCATGGCTTACTTCACGTATGTGAGCTTCAAAGGCCATACTTCCACCGATTCAAGCCGGCGGCGCGGCACCTATCAAGGCTCCCCTTGGGACCGTCGACCTAGACCTGCGAGGGCAATTGCACCGAGCGCGGCAAACATCCCGAATCCGGGTAGGCCACCACCTTCTTCACTACCAGAATCGACTGGAGGTGAAGGCGTAGATGGCTCACTCGCACCGGGGGTTTCCCCTGCTTCATGTGTTGTTGTTGAACACTGTCCCCAATTGTCACAAGCGGTGAGCACAATTGAATTGGTCATCGCTCCAGGAATCCCTGGGCCGGTGGCCATCCATTGGTTTCCACTGACTTGGATGGTGCCCCAAGCGTTGCCATTGTCGGTTGCGGTGATGGTGACAGGATCTCCATCAGGGTCGTTAAATTGACCTGTGAGTTCGTAGTTTTCACCAATCCACTCACCCATTGCGACGGTCAAACTTGGTGCCACAGATTGCTTTGATGTGCCCAAATCATAGGTGTGAGTGAAATCAGCCATTCCTGTACCTGAGGCTGAAATTCGGACCATAAATGAGCCAGGAGACATTGCCGCGAGATCGACAGTGACAGTTGTCTCACCGTTCAAGCTCACCGAGTTACTACTGGTTTGTGCATTTTCTTGAACCAAAGTCACGACTGCACTCATGCTGGGCATCCCCGATGTGGGTGTGATGACGACACTTGCAGAGCCACTGGTTGCCGTAGCCGTAACACGTAGAGGAACTTGTAGTGTGTAACTTCGAACATCGGTTGTTTGACCCGCAGAATCAATCGCATGGCAGGTGATTGTGGTGCTATCTTGTCCAGCCGGAGCATCAGCCGACAAACCATCTGCATCACTACTCATCGACCATCCCTCGCCACCATCACAAGAAATGAGGGGAGCTCCCTGATCATCAGTTGCCCAAGCGGACATTTGCGATGTTGAAAGGAAGTGAGCAAAACCATCATCTGCGATGGGCATGATTTCACCATCAGCGGGTGCAGAAGCAGACCAAACGGGAGGGTCATCCTGTTCAGGCGGTTCCGTGGTCATGTCGAAGAACATGTCCTGTCCTGTTGGCCAATTCTCCATGTCGTATTCGACGTGAGTGTCAACGCGTAGCCTGGTTTCGCCAGCGATACTGACCAAACGACTTTCTTGAGTGATTGTGCCATCTGATGTGCATGTACCAACTGTTGGAGAAGTTCCCTGGTTGTCATTGTTCGCTTGGTCAATCAATCGGCCATCACACTCCTCAAACATCCCGACTCGCAATCCGTCCTCAGCAGGGTATGTCAAAATCAGGTCCGCTTTGGTCATATTCGATGTATTCATGGCGACAGTGAAATCAGATCCAGCATAGTCGCCACCCAGCGTCATCCCATTGAACTCAAAGGTTCCATTTAACCAGATGACCATTCGGCATTCATCNGGTAGATTCACCGTCGTATCACAATCACGACCTGGTGATGTCGGTACGACTGGGATTTCGAAGCAGTCATTGTTAGGGGAGGATGCACAATCTCTCGCATCGGCGTGATTAAATGGCATCAGATTGTATTCTTCAAGTGTCATTGGATTTTCTTCAGTATTGATCCATGTGGCGTTGTACCAGTTGACACCATCGCCTCCGCGATGCGCGGGACCATTTCGGAATCCGACACGGGGGTTGGTTTGTTCAACACAATCCGCAGCAATGTTCTCAATCGCATTGTATTCATCTGTAGACAACCAGCCGTTATCTCCACCTGGCAACCCCTCGAATAAGTTCTCAAGGTCTGTTCGTGCTTGATCTGCCAAGGTTCCGTTGACCCAAGCGACGGCACTTACATCGGCAGAATTCCAATCATCATTGATGACAACATCGAAAATTGCATGTGAATAGTTGAACATGTCTTCAAAGGTCAATCCTTCACAAGCCGCTTCAACGGAATTTTGTCGAGCCGTGGTCTCTGATGGTTCTACTTCTTCAGCAATTTCGGTTGGCAAATGGATGACACTGGTCAGCATCATTGCGGTAAACAAAACAGCCCAAAGGCTACACTTGGTTGCAGTTCGCATACGCTGTTGGGTGACTTGACGCTTGAATATGCTTTCCCGCCGAAAACCAAGTGTCGTAAAGAACACCGTAGGTGTTCAATCACTGGGCTTCAAGCCAAGGAATGACGTAATCACTGGCATATGGGTCGCTTTCAAACGGTAAAAAGTCAGACATCAAATCAATTGGCTTGATAATCGTAAGCAAAAGAACTTCGCCACCCCACATCCCCATCGCCACGCTCACCATTTCTGCGATTTTATTCCCATCAATCTCAATGTTCTTGAGCGTGTACGACAAATCTTGTCCGTTGTAATCATGCGTCAACCCTGTCGCAGTTGTTTCCAAAGAAAACCACTCAGATCGAAACCCGATGCCATCGAGTTGTTCAATCGCCTGTTTCAACCGTTGCTCGTCAGTACCTGAACTCTCTAGATACCACAACACCATGGAGGCTGAACCGATGGCGGACAGCGTACCAGGGATACGGACATGGTTGACCACCAAAATTGTAGAGCCATCCATCCAGATGTGTTGCTCTGAAGCTGGCCACGGTGGGGCATCTGTGTTTTCAGTCACCAATGGTGTGCCCCATTCAGCAGCCCCAGTGGGTTTTGAAACACCACCGAATCCAGATAAAAGTACACCTACCACAATGGCAATAACCAATACACTGCGCGCCTGCCAACGTTGTGGCCACATGGCTCGTGACTCCTCAGAGGCGATGGCTCTAATCCCCATCCCGATTGCACCTGCTGGAATTGCAATCATCCAACCCAATGGAACAACAATAATTGCTGCACCACAGACCATGATGCCAAGATTGAACAGGTCAGCTCGGAAGAAGTCGGAGAAGTGAACGTGAGGATATTTCCATTTCCACTCTATGGCGATTGCACTCAATACGCAAAGAATCGGTAGAGACCATGCGGCGAGCGTCCCTCCGACCTCCATCACGCTTCGGTACCCCTCGGCCCCATTGAATCATGTGGCGTTTTGACATCAATCAGGCTTGTTTCACATCAACTCCTTGAAGGACGAAGTGTACGGCGGGGTGAAGCCCATGCTCAAGCTGGAATCTGCGACCTTTCGCTATCCGATCCGTAGCGGTCGTCGCCTCAGACCTTGGTCAACACGCCCGGGCCCCGGTATCCGTGGAATTGACCTGGAATTGGATGCCGGGAAAATTCTCGGATTGGTCGGGCCCAATGGGGCAGGTAAATCCACACTTCTGCAAGTGGTTGCTGGTTTGTTGCCTCTTGAATCGGGTTCAATCAATATCGAGGGTAAAACCTCGATTGAGGGGATTCGAGCCAACATTGGATATATGCCGGAGCGGGTAACATGGTCGGGCCCAGGTTCTGCCAAAAGCGTGATTGAGCGCCTATGTAAGATGCGAAACGCTCCTGTTTCAGATGGCCATAACCTCCTAGATTTGGTGGGCTTATCCTCTCGTAAAGATGACGATTTGTCAACATACTCTCAAGGGATGAAGCAGCGTTTGAGTTTGGCCACAGCACTACTCGGTGATCCTGAAATTTTGCTTCTCGATGAACCATTGAATGGACTGGACCCGGTTGCACAAAGTGCCTTCCGNTCACTACTGGTCCAATTATCGAAACGAGGTGTTTGTGTCGTCATCAGCAGTCATACTCTTTCAGATTTGGAGCGTCTTGCGGATGAATTTGTTTTGATGCACCAAGGGCGTATTGTTGCCAAAGGTCCATTGACAGAAATCGAGAGGAATCTAGGTCTTAAGGCAACACTGGAGATCGCGGGACTTGGCCCTACCCCNGACAANTTTGGCTCCGACATTGAGGTGGAGGAAATTGACAAACAAGAAGGTGAGGAATGGGCCTATCGATTACATTTACAGCAGGGTGAATGGACATCTGAGCGTCGAAGCGAACTTACTCCAAAAATGACGTTTACTCGTTTGCAAGATATTCCTGCAGGGCTTGAAACTGTAATTTCAGCCGCGACTGGACTTGACATTGAAGATGCTGGTTTCTCAATACTTTCAGAGGTGGATTCTGATGATTGAACGATTCCAGACCATCTGGTCTGTTGGGATTCAAGATGCCAAACGACACATGCGGAGCCAACGTATGCTCATCTTGTCTCCATTGATTATCCTCGCCATCTCCATGGCATGCTGGGGATTTGCTGACGCGCGAATTGTCCCTGCAGGATTACCCACGAACTCTCCATCTGATGTCCTGTTTTACTCGAGCCTACCCATTGTTTTCTTTTGCACACTCAGTGTAGTCTTGATTGGATTCGATACGATTAGCAGACGTCGCTTGACTGGTGAATTGGCCATTGATTTGTCTCAACCAATGCCTCGCGCTGATTACGCAATCTCGCAACTATTGGGCGTTTGGATTGCCGCAATGTCACCCACCACAATCGCAATCGTGATTGGCACATTCTTGATTCAGCAGCAAATGGGTGAATGGCCAAGTTCTGGTGATTTTGCGATGTTTTTGGGTTCCACAGCTTTGTTACTGTGGTGGTATACTTGCTTGCAACTATTGGCATCATCATTGGCCCGCGACATTGGTTCTTCGGTAACACTTGGCGTAGGAACTTGGTTGTTCTTCGTGTTTCTTTGGTTGATTCCAACCCTAATCGTTGCACAGACCATGGGTGTGGACATCACAGATCCCAATTCAGTAGGATTTGATCGAGTCCAAGAAAAAGTCGACTTGTTCAGCCCGAACGGGGTCTACCAATTGATGATGGAAACTCGCTTGTCCGAGGAAAGCCAGCCAAACCTTTCTAATGGCTCAATTTGGTTGGCATCGATACTTTGGTTNGTTTGTCCAACCTACCTTTTCATTCGTAGAATCAAAACACTGCGCGCCTGATTTTTTTTATAGCCAGAAATGTTTAGGTTGNCCTAAAAAGAGTTTAGGGTGACCTAAACATTATATCTGTAAGTCTAACGCGGGCCAATTAACAGTCCACTGTGGGCTCTAGGACAAGTGAGAAAATGAATAATGGAAAAATGAAGGGAATGACTCTAGCATTGCTAATGATGATGGCGGCTTTTGCAGGCTGTCTCGGTGGCGATGATGCAGATGATGCCGCTGAAGTATCTGGAATGGATGCTTCAGATGCGGGATACACCTATGCATCAGACGTTGACAATCATCGAAGTTTGATGAAGGATCTTTGCGATATGAAGNCNGCAGCCAGCTCTGATGGTGGCTACGACTTTGCGACTGCAAAGGACATCTACATGAACGGAAAGAACGCTGAGAAGAGCGATGGTACTTTCCGCACACTTCACGGATTTGCATCCGCTGAAGGTAAGAACCACCCTTACGATGCATACTACNACATGACAGGATCTGTTGGNGCACANATCATGGCTGCAATGGACGGTACTGGTGACTTCGAAGGCACTTCAGACACTGTTCGCTACCAAGGAATCGCCAAGTTGACTGTCAACATGGGAATGGTTGCNTACACAATCCACGAGTTGAACTCAGCAATTACAAAGGCAGATGCTGGCAATGTCGACAATGACTCAGGCGCCCCACACAACTGGGACGAAGGCTGGGCATTCTTCCACGGNCCTGATGAAGACTANGGATGCTCTCCNGCTAAGGTCATGGAAAAGCGCGCAGGTGACTTCGGTACTACCAACGCTGACGGAGTAGCGAACACATTCTCTGCAACTGAGGCCGCTATGGTTGATGGACTNGCAGCCCTACAGGCTGGAGATGCAGCAGGTTACAATGCAGCAGCAGACACTGTCGTCAAGAACCTCGTGATCACATACTCACAGGCTGTACTCAAGTACACNTNNAAGATGGACANNAA
>NZXM01000051.1:6364-24113 GCA_002701965.1 Methanobacteriota archaeon
CTGNTGAGAAGTATCAGGCTGAAGGATATGCATTCTGGATGGCCATCGAGGCNCTTGTCGCTGATCACACCGATGCATGCTACAACAACCAAACCCACGTGATGGCTTGGATTGGTGCAGGTAATGCGTCCAACTGTGATGCATTCGTATGGACACAGTACCAAGGCCAAGGCGATTACATGTGCTACAACACAGACCTCCACATCGTCTACCATGCAGCAACAAACGAGACACATTGCGATGGATTTGCTTCAATGTACCCAAACAGTGGAATGCCAGGTTACTACGCTGACTACGGCGCCTCTCAAATGAACGGGATTCTTGATCTAACCGATGCAAGTCAACTCGGCACATCNTACGATGTAGGTCCTTGGTTGACAGGTGCATGGGCGCANTATGGAATCACTTCCGCTGACATTGGAACCCTACAGTAAGTCCTCCGAAGAAGTGGAAAATCGCGGGGTGTTCGGTCAGAGATAAGCCTCCTNTGACCGGCACCCCCTACAATTCGGGTGCTACCAATGAGTACTCAAAGAGCAGCNTCGATAATTTCGATACTTCTGTTTAGTTCNGTATTTTTGGTACCAATTACAGCCTCCGCAGACGATCAAGAAGGTGAAACATACACACTTTCAGGATATGTCTACACAGNAGATGGGCAACTCGCGAATAGTACATCGATCAAAGTCGATTCGATGGCTTCGGGNTGGTCNNAANACGGTTACTACGAGTACTCCGGGATTACCNCAGGAGAACATACNGTTCGAGCCTATTTCATGAACGATGGGCACACTGTGGCNTATCGAACCATGTTNTTCACTGGTGACATCGANTTAGACTGGTATGTCGGCCACAACTGGATTACAGCAGAGGTCTTCGATGATCAAGGAGATTCAGCTCAGAATTCACCAATGACGACAGTCAAATTGGTACAAACNGATGAGAGCTACAGTTTAGACGATGGTCGAACTGAGTTTGGTCCTTACAGTACGGGTGACTATTACACAATGCGTACTTACTATGGGGACATTGATCACTCAACTCAATATGTACACTTCAAATTGGAAAGTGGATCTTCGGCTCAACCGAGTGTAAATCATTTTGAATTCAATCACGGATTGAATAGTGTATATGGATTCATCATTGATAGTTTGAATGTGCCTGTATCTGGAGCAACGGTAAGCAATGGTATCAGCAGTGTAACAACGAATTCTGACGGATTTTATTTGATGCAAAATCTCGTGGTCGGNGATTCCCAAAATTTGACTTTTNATGTGGATGGTATCGAAATACTTGATCCAGTGAATACGTTGGTTTCCTCTGGAGAAAATTGGCTAAATCTAACCTCTCTCGTCGAAGTTGAATTCCCACACAATGTCAGTTTCGTTACACAGATGCAGACCACCACAATGTCACCCTTGTCCATCGAATGGGAAGGTGGCGAATATACGGACTATTATTCGCTGTATGTAGGTNAGATTTCTGAAGAAAATCTCGCTTACAGAGGCTTCTCACAGTCNTTCATGTATNCGCCTACGGAATCTGGCACAATTGAGTTTAACATTGTTGCAAACAATTCAAACGGNTCGAATGAAAATGCACAACCGCTTCTGATAATCGTTCTACCTCAGTCCTCAGGTNATCAATTGTGGTCTGCAGGAATGANTTGGGACTATTCTTTNTCTCACACTCCTGAATTTTATCAGAANAAGACNTANACNGCAATTGGCACNGAGACAATCACAGATGCATTCGGCCANGATCGTGAAACGTTCCTTCTCCGTGTATCAGATGAAANTTATGAGGAGGGTGAAAAGGCNTATCGNTGGGTCGATNCAGCAAATTTGCTGAATGTCAAAACATACTGGGTNGATGCACCTTCCGAGTCATCATANTTCCAAGAAGGACAGTTGGGCTGGGAATTNACAAACGAAAATGGAGAAAGCNATTTGTTTTCTNCTGACCCCCCAACANCNCTTCACTTCAACCGNACCAACATCATCGGTGTCCCGGGCCANCCTAATGGCTACGATGACACAATGAATACAATTTCAATTGAAGAAAATGTTGAATTGACCATTGATGCTGGTACCTTCCAAACCACTTACATTACGATTATTGACAGTAATGATGGTGTCAAGTCATGGGAACTTTGGTATAACGAAACCGTTCGAAATTATGTGAAAATTATCGATCGATTGCCGGGTTCCCATTCGGATATGGTCGAATATGAATTGACTGGCTACAATCTACCAACTACACCCCAATTNACAACAGAGGAGGGGAATATTTCCGTAAATGATTACAACATCGAATGGGCTGAATTTGAAGGTGCCNCAGCATATCAGTTAATGGAAAACGGTGAACTAATTTACGAAGGTCCCTCAACATCGTTTGAAATTNCAAATCAATTAGATGGTAATTATCTCTATCAATTGAATGCTGTGATGGACGTCGGATATATCCTCGAAGGNGATCAANTNGAACTGAANGTNTACTTNNTCCAAGTNCCACCAANCGTAATGACNCCTACTCAATCNATTGGCTCTACTCAATCGATGGAATTGTCTTGGGAACCCGTAGAAAATGCTGCATGGTATTCAGTCACTGTTCAAAATGCGGATGGTATAACCACTGAAATTTACAATGGTACAGAAAGTTCAACCCNCCTGGATGACCTAGATACTGGACAGAACCGTATTCGAGTACAAGTTGGNCTTCTTGANGGAAAAATATCTGAAAAGTCATCTTCGATTTTCATTACGGTCGATGAGGGCCCCACACTAACTCCTGCCAGCATTTTCTTTGCTGGAGTCGTTCTATTGGGTCTGATAATTTTAGCAAACTGGAGGCGAAGTAGTTGACAAGTGATCGTCCTCTAGCTATTTTCCAAGCTGTATTAATTATCGCTTGTTGTTTTGGNGTATACCATTTTTCGANAGACCAATCTAACGTTGATGATGATTTACCCATACAAGTTACTGATTCAAATGGAGTTACACACAACTTTGCCAGTTCTCCAGAACGAGTTGCNATTACCAACACATATGCNGCGAGTGTTATGCGTATGCTTGATGTGAATTCCTCCGTAATTGTTGGTGTATCTGGAGATTTTTATGATGAAGCNCTTTGGCCAGAATTTACAGANACAAAAATCGTNCAACAATCTGCACATTCAGAAATCGATTTTGAGGCCCTACTTGATTCCCGTCCAGAGGTATACATCGTTTTCGCAACCAATGGAATGGTAGATACCAATGCGATTCGCGAAAAATTGGAACCCNTTGGCATCAATGTTCTTGCGCTTGATTTTTACAAATATGATGTCTTAAGAGATGAAATATCAGTGATNGCAGAACTATTTGGTAAACAAGAAAAAGCAACCCAATTGTTTCAAGAATTTGATTTGATAGAGTACGAAGTTTCTTCAAGAATTTCGGGATTAAATCAATCCAATCGAACGACAGTTGTGATGGAACANCATGCCTCCTTGACTCGAGATCCAGTGGTGTTNACAGGTACATCTCAATGGACAGATATCATTGAGAAAGCAGGTGGAGTGAATCATTTCAAAGATTTGCCCGGACATACAACTCATGTCGATATGGAAGCAATATTGGATGCCAACCCTTCCGTAATGATGTTCGATGGAATTACATTTGATATTGGTTTCAATTCCTATGATGCTGAAGATATGTGTGGTACGCATATNGATTTCATCCGCGACCGCCCTGGTTTCGATAATATGGATGCTNTACAGGACAATCGGATGATCATCATGTCAGGTGAATTCGCTGGACCGATGATGATTCATGGTNTACCTACACTGGCAAAGATCCTACATCCTGATTTGTTTCAAGATTTAGATGCAGAATCTTTCATCAACGATTACTTTGTCAATTATCATGGTTTAGAAAAACAAGGNAAATTNGTTTGTTTGTCTTAGGTGGGTGNTATGGATACAATTTCAGAGAAACACATCCAAAATTCAAAATCACAAATCATGNTGATTTTGATTCTCTGTGTCGCAACCTTGTTGTTTGCAATTTTTGCGATGGGATGGGGTTCGTCAAGTAATCTCGATTTATTNACCACAATGAAGATTCTTTTTGGGATGGAATCTGCAGATGAATTACAATCAGCTATCATTTGGAAACTTCGCTTCCCAAGNATCTTGATGGCAATTGTTGGTGGTGCAGCCCTAGCCACTGCTGGTGCTTTGATGCAGGGTTGTTTAGGAAATCCATTGGTCTCTCCTTTGACATTAGGTGTAGCATCTGGGGCCGCACTAGGTGCTGCATTTGCGATTGTTCTTGGCTTTTCTATCGTGTCAAGTTCAGACTTAGCCATTGTTGCGAATGCCTTCCTTTTCTCTCTGATAGTGGTGNCAATTATCATTCAGCTGGGAAATCTAAGATCNATCACNGCAGAGTCATANATTCTGGTCGGAATTGCAATTACGTTCATCACGGGNGCAATCGTCTCAACGATGCAATATTTTGCTACAGATGCGCAATTGTCACAACTTGCGCATTGGTCCTTTGGGAGTTTATCNCGGCCTACACTGGAAAACGCTCTGTTGGTATTCTTTGCCGTCACTGGNTTGATGCCCCTGGCACTCAAGTATGCTTGGGATCTCAATGCCTTATCATTGGGCGGTGATGATTTTGCCATCTCTACGGGTGTCGACCCCGCTTCAATGAGAAAGCAGATTCTGATTCTATCTGCTCTAATGACTTCAGTTGTGATTGCATTCACCGGACTGATTGGATTTTTAGGTCTTGCAGCACCCCATATGAGTCGTCTAATTGTTGGTAACGATTATCGGAAACTCATTCCTTGCTCGTGCGTATTTGGTGCTCTATTAATGCTGTTCGCTGATACAGTGGGCAGGACTCTTTTCGCACCCGTTGTAATTCCAGTCGGAATTATGCTGTCAGTCATCGGTGGACCATTTTTCATGTACCTACTATTGAAAGAAAAAGGGGTGGGGCATTGAGCGAAATTCTTCACGTTGAGAATCTCAATTTTAGTTGGGGCGAAAACCATGTGCTGAAGGATGCATGTTTTTCCATTGGAAGCAATCAAATCGTTGCNATTCTCGGCATCAATGGAGCCGGTAAATCCACCTTACTGAAATGTATCAACAAAATTCTGAATCCCTCATCTGGAGAGATTCATTTGTCTGGAAATGATGTTAAAAATTANAANTTAGCCCAGTTGGCTACCAAAGTATCCTATGTTCCGCAATCGGTAATGACNAGTTTTTCGATGGATGTTTTTGATGTTGTATTGTTGGGTAGGCGCCCTCACTTAACCTGGAGGATTAGCGATAAAGACAGAGACCTTGTGAGCGAAACACTACGCTATCTTGGTCTAGAAGATTTCGCATTTCGGCGTTTTGATCAATTGTCTGGTGGTGAGAGACAACGTGTCATCATTGCCAAGGCAATCGCTCAAGATCCATCTCTGATATTGATGGATGAGCCCACAAGTGATTTGGATTTGAAAAACCAAATTGAGGTGATGAAGCGAATNAAGGAAATCGTTTCAGATAAGGATCAATCTAGATCAGCATTGATTGCNATNCATGANATCAATATTGCAGCTAGNTNTNCAGATCGGATTCTACTTTTGCATGANGGNAAAATCATTGCTGATGGCACTCCNTCGGATGTTTTGACTGAACAAAACATCGCTCAAGTTTTCGGTGTAACAAGTAGTGTTNTTGAGAAAACNAAGTACAAACCCTTACGCGTCATCATTGAAGATGCAATTGAGAATTGAAGGATACGAGGTGATTTTATGACCAAAGAACACGACAATGAACACTTTCTCTATGACCGCTCTTGGGTCGAGATTGAAGAAATGCTTGACCGAGCAGAGCGAAAAATGAATTATCACGAAACGGAATCACATCTGGCCAACTCTCAACAAGACAAGATGTATCATATTCGGAATTTCAAAGCATTACAAGGTGTGACGAAGTCACTTCGTTGGGTTCTCGGTGATGTAAGAATTGATGATCCATTGGAATGAAAAATGAAGTGAAGGAAGTGAAGGAAGTGAAAGAATGAGTGATAGAAAATTGTTGGTATTGTTTGGAACTGAAACTGGAAATGCAGAGGATTTGGCATTTGATNCCGGGAAATCATCTACAGATTATGATTTGGAAGCCGAAGTAAAGGGAATGGANGAAGTCTCGCTAGATGATATCAAATCGTGTAAGCGATTGATTATTTGTTGTAGCACATGGGGTGAGGGTGACCAACCAGATAACGCACAGGATTTGTATGACGCTGTGGAAGAATCAGAGGATGGCAGCCTAAGTGGTGTAAATTTCGCTGTTTTAGCCTTGGGNGACACCGCATTCGAGATGTTCTGTCAATCCGGAATAGAATGGGACATCATTCTTGAACAAAAGGGTGGTACGAGAATCAATAATCGCGTCGAATGCGATACCGATTACGAAGATGATGCTGAAGAGTGGATTCAAGCGACCTTGGAATTGATGAAAGGTACCGAATAAATGTTGGAAGTGAGAAAATGAGTGAACAAGNAAAAAGCAAGGATAACCGACCCAGACACGCACCACCAAAGGGTCATTCTACCCGAAACCAGGAATTACTCTATGATCCAAATGTTGCAACATCAACCCATGCTGAGCAGGCTCGAACCTTGGCTGAAAAAATGTCTACTGCCACTCTTTGTACAATGTCCATCGAACCCGAGGGTTTCCCATACGGTTCATTTGTAACTTATGTTATCCATGAGGGNCATCCAATTTTCCTCATCAGTGTACTTGCAGAGCANACGAAGAATTTGCAAAAGTCGTCTAAAGCATCATTGTTGATTGCTGAAGGTGGAGATGGAAATCCATTGGCTCTCGGCCGAGTAACACTCGTCGGTGAGTGCACAAAAATGCCCGAAGAAGAGCGTGAATCAGCCAAGGAATCATTTCTTGCCAAGCATGAAAGTGCTTCGTTTTACGTCGATTTTGGTGATTTCTCCTTCTATCGATTGAAAGTCGAAGCCATTCGATACATTGGAGGCTTTGGCCGAATGTCATGGGTTGGAGAAGAGAATTGGCTACAGTCCAAACCAGACCCATTGGTCCCATACGCCATGGATATCATTGAACACATGAATGATGATCATAGTGATGCCATGGTTCTCTATTGCCAAACCATGAGTAAAGCAACGGATACAACTGAGGCGGTTATGACAGGTATTGATCGCTACGGGTTTGAAATGTCAGCCACCACTTCTCAGGGTCAACGACCCATTCGCCTAGCCTTTGAAAATGAGGTTAAAAACGCCGAAGAAGCTAGAGTCGAATTGGTGAAAATGGTCAAGCATGCTCGCTCTTTAGTCGCCAATGAAGAATAAGACAGGTGTTTAAGATGCCTACGGCCTGACTCAAATCGGGGAAGTCGTTGAGAATTCGAAATTGGCTTGTCGGTATTACCACTTTTTTGCTCTTCGGGGCATTGTTATGGGCTTGGGTAATCGTATCATACGAGACCGATTACACAACAAGCAACACATTTGTTGGTAGTGATGTTGAACATGAAGTCAGCAATTCATCAACAGATTCATTGGTTTCCGCGTCCATTGAATCAGGTACAGAAACGCTAGGTTGGGACCAACTCAGTGTTTCACTTATCGTAGGCGAAACCCAATATCCATGCTCATTGACTGGAATCTCAACACTTCAGCAAACTGGCAGCAAAGTGTCGACACGCTTGACAGCGGACGGTAGCACATTTGCTATCGAAGTAGATGCAACATCTGAAGACCCATTCGTCGGCCTTGATTTTTCAACGATGAAAGAAGTCTCGTTAGCAAATCATTCNATNAAGTTCTCAAAGACGGATATTTTTCTNGGNAANGATTCTGTNGCNATGATTGTCANNAACCAATCCTTTTCAGAACTCCAATCGATCCCCAATGGTACATTCAATCTTGATGATTCAGAACGTTTGGATTGGTATGATTATGATTTCAGTGTTCATCGGATTAACCCGAAGGACCAGGTCTATGTCATTCAGGAATCAAATATCACCTACAAATTGCAATTTATCAGCTATTACAACGATGCTGATGAGTCAAGGCACATACAGATGCTTGTGGCATGGTTGAATGGTTCCCAACTCCCAGCATTTGATGATCCGACTCTCATTGCTGAATCGCCTTGCATAATTGAAGGCGCAGATGATTCATGGTCTCCCAGTCAGTCGATTACCATTCGAGAAAATGGCATTGACATTTGTAATCAGGCGTGNAGCGTACANATTAGTATCCAATATCAGGGCGTCAATGTAAAAACCATCCCCAAAGTCGAAGTGATTTAGGGGAACCTAAAATGAGTGGCGGCGAGACACCCAGCGNCATCCATGCTGGTTTGATTCTCCGTGCTGAAAATTTGACAATTGGTTATGAAAAACCACTTGCATCAAACCTCAATTTGAATGTAAATTCCGGTGAGATTATTTCCATTGTCGGCCCCTCTGGTGTCGGAAAAACCACTTTGCTACGGACCATTGCAGGAATGGTCAGTCCACTTTCTGGAACCATTGAATGCAATGTTGAGAGNCGCGGNGGCCTAGGATATATCCCACAGCGATTGGGNTTGGTNCGACACACCAGTGTATATCACAATGTAGATCTCGGTGCAAGAGTCGGAGTATCTCTTGGTGAATTCGGACTATCTTGGTGGTCTGAGAGAAACAAGCGNGTCCTTTCTTGTGTTGAGGCGATGGGGATATCAGAAAAAATTCGCGAGCCTGTACGTCGATTGTCAGGTGGCCAGCAACGCCGTGTTGCAACTGCACGTACCCTTGCGCAACGCCCGAAATTAATACTGGCTGATGAATTTTTGAGCGAGTTGGATGATGACAACATTACGGCAGTTCTAGATGCAGTCAAAGCATACATTGAGGATAGTGGAGCTGCGATGATTTTGGTTGAACACGACATCAATCGTGCGAAACAAATCTCAGATCGAATGCTTGTCATTGACGATGGCAGATTGAATCCCTTTATTGATAAACTCACGATTCAGGAGGTGGAATTTTGAATCGTGGTCTAAATCGCTTGTTACTTGGTATTCTATTCCTACTCGTTCTCTGTTACTTTGTCTTNGATGATTTGGTGCAGGGAGATTGGGGTAAAATCGATGGTGCTTGGGGGCGTTTTTCCGATTTTCTNAGTGAAGATTTGTTGCCGCCTGAGTGGGGGATGTTAACCAATGCCTACTACGATGGTTGCAGTGAAGCGCAGGCGATGTTCTGTTCCAAAGCATTTGTAGGAATGCTGGAAACCATCAAGATGGCATTTGTGGCGACGATTTTGGGTTTCTCAATTGCGATTCTTATTTCTCCATTGGCTGCTCGTAATCTTGTTCCAATTTGGGTCTCAGTTCCTATTCGAATGATAATGGCCATGACGCGTAGCTTNCCTAGCATTGTCTGGGCTTTACTCCTCATTCCTCCATTTGGTTTGGGTCCNCTACCGGGAGTTCTCGCGATGACATTCTACACCATTGGCTTCCTTGGNAAATTCCAATATGAGGAAATGGAAGGGATTCGCAATGACCCATTGGAAGCTGCAAGAGTCATGGGTCTCTCACGTTCAGAAATCGCCTTCAATGTCGTCATTCCAGAATCGAGTAATGGCCTCCTTAGTCAACTCATGTTCATGTTCGAGTACAATGTACGCCATGGTACAGTCTTGGGTTTGGTTGGTGCCGGTGGCATCGGATACCACCTCATGTACTACATGGATTTGGGGCTGTATCATCACGCGATGACATTCCTCATTGTCATCTTCCTGGTCGTGATGATGATCGATATCTTGTCGATGGGGATTCGTTCATTCGTGAATGAGGAAGGAGATGTCAAGCGNCCTTCCTGGTTAAGCACTCTTCTGCCACCCAGTGCGGCATTTACACACCACAATCAGAAAGAAGAGTAATCCACTTGAGCTGAGTTGGATTCNCTTTTCAGATGGTATAATCCCATTGCTATGAATGCCAAAAATATCTGCATGAAAGCAAAAAATATGTTCCAAGTCAAGGCAAAAACCAAGCGAGGATACTGAGGAGAAAACGCAAGTAAATTCAAGCATCCTAAAATCAGAAGAGTCTGAGAAATGATGTATGGTTTGATTGTCATTCCAGTGTTCAAGAACTGGTAAAATATCATTGTTGAAGCGACAACTAGCGGACTCCCTACCATCAGACTCATCCATAGATTGGATGGATGTCCCAAGGCAGCAAAATATCCTCCCTTGATGATAATTGAGCCAGGATCTAATTCTCGTGGATGTGGACAAATCCCTTCAAAGCAGGTTTGGATTCCATTTACTTGCCCCAGTAAAGTCCACCATAAAATCCAGGCCAACCACGGAAGAACCGCGAGTGCGATTGCAGGTTTTGGATTGGTAATTGTCACCGTCTTCAAATCCAAATGAATTTTCATTGAATCCCAAAAATACCCAATCGAACTGATGAGCAGAAGTGTTGCACAAGATGCCCACACACCCCAAGAAATCAGCATATGTGCAGCGATAGAAGCCAGAATAAGTTCCCTTGGGATATTCCATTCAGTACCTTTCCAACGCAACATACTGGCAAGATACATCAAAATGATTGCCAGAATAATCAACCATTCAAGTAGAACAGAGGAAAGTCCCGTCACAACATAGCAACTGAGTAACCATGTCGATAGAACGACGCTTCGACGAATGTCTAAACTTCGATATTGGTACAAGATTGCAATAAATGATGTCAGGGTCAACATTGATGCGGAAAAGAGCAACGCCATCAACGAACTTGACCACCCCAGTTTGACCAAATCTAACATCACATGTACACCAATGATTCTTCGATGCACTAGGGTGACTGCAGCGAAAAGTAAAACCAACAATGTGATGATTTGAACTCTTTCAACGAGTTTCACATCATGTTGAAGATTGACAATTGTGTTTCTGACGACAATAAACACGAATGGAATCAATGCGAACCACAAGCGAATACTTCCAACTGTGAATGCAGCAATTGCGAATAGCCATGGCGCATATGGNGGCCATTTCTCATTTGTATGTTCAATNATCCCTGCACCACTCCCCCATGACCATGCAGCAGCCCAAATCAAGCAACCCATCACCACGGCCTGAGTGAGGGTTCCAAACATCAGNTAGAGGAAGAGAACCANGCCAACCCAACCNGGGAAAGTNCCGAAAACAATTGACAATCCATTGATTGATTTCGTAATGTAATTCGGCAATTCCGATTGCTTTTCCTCTGTGCGGAAATTTCCCCCCAATGACCAGGCCACTAACCAAACCGCACATGCCGCTCCGAATGCACGTGGGATCATCGCAGAGTGCGATAGTGTGGCATGACTGGCAACAAAAATACCGATTAATCCACAATAAATTAGTGTCAATTTCTGGTCTGTCCATTCACTCTTGACATTGAGTCCAATGGCAAGAGTCGACAATGTCGCAATCAGGATCCAATTTGAAATCGAAATGACAACGTCTATATTTCGAGTAAATGTTTCCTGCTCAGAAATTTTGTTCCAATCAATGACCTCCAATTGCAAACCGGTTGAATCGATTCCATTTTCTTCATTGACAAACAATTGTCGATGATATGCTGCCTCCCAATTCCACTCCTCGATCATCATTTTATTCTCTGTGCTGACATCCAACACCTCGAGGGGTACTCGACCATGCAATTGGATTGGGAATGGTAGTTCCAGTACCGTTGACATGAGTGCAGGCACATCTCTTTGATGACCAGAGATCCTGGTATTGGGAACGATGTCGGGTCCGAAGATGAACGCACTAACATCTCGAGTGACATCTTCAGCCGACCCGTGGGAGCCCACATCAGTCATCCCATGATCCGCAGTTACAATGGTGGTCCAACCATTTGGCACCAGAGGCAATATTCTCGATAATTCTANATCAATATCGTGAATTTTTTCTTTGTATTCTTGGCCTACGATTCCCCATCTATGCCCGACTTTATCTGGTCCCGAGTAATGTGCAGTAATGACATTGTGCGTATCTTCAGACAGCCATTGCTCAAGAATTTCTGAGGTATCTTCGTCGCCTTCATAATAATCAGCATGGCCTTGAAATGTATCTACGAATTCAATTTCAGGGTTGTCTTCATACATGTTCCCGAGAACATAGCTTCCAACCATTCCTACACTGTATCGCTCATCATTCGCAGCGAGTGTCCAAGGGTCTGGTCCGCCTGGATGATCCAGGTTGAAGTTTCGCAAACCATCGATGGGGGAATTCGGCACCCCAGTCATCAATTCACTTACACATGTTGCTGAGAGTGTCAGGGGACCGGTTCTCAGGTCCAGCAAAGCGGCTTCGGCCCTTTTTGCATTTAGTTCTGGCATCATGTCATAATTGAGCATGATGTTTTCTCCTACACCATCCAAAATGATCAGCAACAAGCCTTCACTCGTAGTTTCCAATTCAGGCGCTTCGATAGCTCCAGTCGGATTGTTTGAATCCAAGAGAACATGTGGTGCGGTCACCGTCATCGGCGCAAGCATCAATAGAAGCACAATGGGAAGCCAAAATTTTCGAATTTTGGCNCTATATTCTTCCAAATGACCACCTAATTTGGTGACTCGGTGACTTGATAGATTGTCCCGCCCCAACTAAAGATGAGCAATTCATCATTCAGTCCTTGTCCAAATCCAACAATCTGTGTTCCTACTGTAGCGACATCTTCAGCCACCCAATTCGATTCATTTCCAGTGGCCATCCAGATTGATCCTGAGCAAAAATCCCCATACAGATAACCATCTCGTAAGGGCTGAGGACCCCAATCCATCCAATGGCCTCCTGTCACAGAGCAGTGCCCATTTTCATGGATATATTCGATAACAGGGTCAACCAATCCCTCAGGTGGCTCACTCGTTACAGGGTCACANTCAAAGTCGCCATCAAATGCATGCATCCCTTCTCGAACCGCCCATCCAAAATTCGTCTGATTCAACAGTGGTACAACATTGATTTCTTCATAGCAATACTGACCTACATCAGCGATCCAGAGTCGATTGGATGAATCAACATCAAATTTCCAAGGGTTTCGAAGTCCATGATGCAACACGTANGGGTCGCCCGAGGTATTGTCGAGAACGGGTTTCACACTTCCATTCGAATATTCTAGNAACAAGATNGAGCCTAATTTTGTCGATTCATTTTGGCCATGTCCATACGGGTCTTTGGATGAACCTCCATCTCCGACACCCCACAGATATTGGTGCTCTCCGATTCCCAAAATATGTCCCCCATTGTGATTNCGATAGGGTTCTTCAACCTGAAGTAAAACCTTGAGNGAATCAGGGTCGATGACACCATCCACGACCTTTGCTTCAGTCAAAGTCAACGGTCCAGCAGGATCATCACAAGGTTCCACGATTTGAATATACGATAGCAGTACTGCACCTGTTTGTTCGAAATCATCATCAAAAGCCATTCCGAACATGCCTTGTTCATTGTGACAGGTCGAAATCAATCCCGAAAGATTGGCGACTTGGCGAAGATTTTCACCATCCCANGATGTGATGTTTCCGTAAAGNTCGACAATCCAAATCTCATCGACAANGGGATGCTTGATTGACANTACAGGTGTGTTGAAACCATCCAAGTATACTTCACAATCCAANTCCACATTGGTACTCATNTCGCATTCAATTTCGGCACGATCTTGCCAAGAAAAGCCNGGCTGTTCNGGCTCTTCATCTTGTAAGCAACCCGAGAGNGGTGCTAAAACAAGTAGCAAGACCAAAGTNAANCCGNAACTCTTCATCAATCCTCAAGTCCGTACTTTTCGTTAAAGTAAGCCTGGATTCCGGGTACATCTTCAATCAGGTCGCCATAATTGGAAATGTGTTCCGTCGTATTGGTAATCGTCATTCCAGGTGTACTGAGTACATTGTCAAGGATGTCCAAATCAGCACTGTTCCCGTTCATCGTAGTAAAGGCGTTTTGCAGAGCCGTGACGTTCGCCTCAGAAAAGAACTCNGGGTTGTACATGACAGGGTGACTGGGTGCCTTTCCTGTGGTTGGTAGAGGGTAGAAATCTTCTGTTGAGGTGAAATCACCTTCAAAGCACCAATCTTCTGGATCTTCACCACAGTAATCTGGAACAGTGGGGTCCTTTGCAAATGAGATGTAATCAGTTGCATCGCCTAGTTCGTGTTCAGCCAAGCATCGAAGTGAACCCTTGTACTTGTAGTAGGTCGTACCACTGCTCGGGATGCTGGAATCATCGGAAAAGTGGTTTCTTACAGTATCTGTCAATGAAGAGATGTCATTGGGGTCTCCCACGACCTCCATGTACCCATTGTCAATGAGAAAGCCCATCGGTAGGAGCATACCTGAACTGCCAAGTGCAGAGGTGTGACATGAAATCTTGCCTGCCATCAACTCGAATGGGTCTGTACTGTTGTCATCATCCATGTCTGCTTGTGCCATGTCTGAATCTTTGTGTACCCATGCGATTGCGTTGTAGTATGGGCGACCATCTGCCTTCTGCTCAGCAGCCAGTACCTCGAGGCCATGATTTTGCCAGCTGAGCCAAGCTGCACCACCATCAAGGAATCCAATGTCTGCGTGTCCGTAACGTAGTGCCTGAATTGTTCCTGCAGGTCCATCAACCGGGTAAATCTCGACTTCCATGCCGAGTAATTCGCTGAGACGATCGGCGAGTTGCTCTGGGTTTTCTTCGGTGTTACTGTATTCTTCTTTGGCTTCAAAAGCGATGGTTAGACAGTTGTCTCGATCTTCACACTTGTCAAACACGACTGGGTTTGAGAAGATACAACCAGGCACACAAGTTGTTGCCATAAATACTGCTACAAAGATTGCTTTCATCATTAAGTTGGACATATTATCGACCTTACGGGACAACGGACCGGCATTCCATTAGTAAAGTTTAGGCTACCCTAAATTCATTTCAGGCCAACCTGAATCTATTCGTCATTACTGGTTAATCCACCAACTCATCCGATTCACAATCAAGTGAGCTATGGTTCTTGACGAATAAAAAAGGTCAATATCATGTCTACGAATTCTGTAGACNGATGTGCCAACCTTTTTTGCTNGGGTATGCCAAAACTTTCGTGANCTTCTAGGGAATGATGTCAGAAATCGATCNATTGAAGCGATTAATTGCCAATTCGAGCGTNCAGCAGTAACATCGATGATTTTCTTTCGAGCGGAATCAGTCANCAGATTCTTGATTTCAATCATNACCGGCTCAGATCGCTNNGACAATATCNCAACTANCGCATCCAGAGTCGGNATNTCAATTCCATTCTNCNTCCCCTGAGAATGGATTTCTACAAACGTGAGNTCTTTGACTTGAGCCATTTTTCCATCAATATCCAAGACATCATCATGGAAAACAAACAATACACCATCCTTGGACTCGTGAACATCAAATTCCCAATACTTGAAATCGGGTTCATTTACTCGAGTAATTGTTTGCATTAAGGCTGCAATCGTATTGTCAGTTAAAGGGTCGGTTCCACCAAGACGGTGTCCGATATTTGACGTGAGTGCACCTCCAAAAACGTGGTTCATCAGCGCTCTGCACTGATGCGAATGGCCCCATCATCGTAGTGAACGTAGATGTTGTGCGGGATTTTGCTGGTCAAGGCTGCAAGTGCTTCATTCACTTCCTCTTTGGTGACCTTGAATGCCTTGGCAGCACGGGCAGCTTTCCAAGGGACTTCCTCGAAATCAGATTGTCGAATCCACTCGAACAATCGAGTCTCAAATTCGGTCAAATCTTCAAAGGCCATACCTCGCCCACCGGGTCAAGGGACTTGAGGCTTTCACAGGACGGATTCAGCCATTGAACGAACACATTCTGGAGCCGTAATCTCACCATCTAGCAATGCGCACAGCGAATTGATGAAGGGTACTTCACAACCGACCATCGTCGCACGCTCAGCAAACATTCTGGCGGCACGAACTCCCTCAGCGACCATGTGCATTTCTGCAAGACCTTCTTCCAGGGACTTGCCTGAACCCAATTTTTCACCTAGAGTTCGATTTCGAGATCTTGGACTGGCACTTGTCACGTACAGGTCACCCAATCCGGCAGGTCCGAATGCGGTTTCCGGTTGAGCACCCATCATCGGCAACAGTCGTTGTCCTTCTGCGAATCCAATGGTGACCAATGCAGCCTTGAGGTTGTCACCACCGATGGAATCTCGCAATCCATCCACAACACCACATGAAAGAGCGACCGTATTCTTGTAAGCACCCCACAATTCGCAGCCCACGGCATCTTGACTCGGCATCAAGATGAGACAATCGGTTGAGAGTCGTTCTGTGATTCGAGTGGCGACTGAAATATCGTGGCCTGCAACCATGGCGGTGGTAATCACTCCACGGGCTACTTCAGGTGCAATTGTAGGTCCTGTCAGGACGACCACTGGATTTGACAATCCTGCCGCAGATAGTTTGGCTTCAATCGCTTCCGAAATTAGTCCTGAACCTCCCTCTTCAGGAGGGGCCAATCCCTTTGCGAGATCGAGAATCACGTGAGATGGTCGCAAGTGGGGAATCACATCGTCAATCACAGACAAAATAACACCACTCGGCAAAGCCATTACCAGCAACTCGCTAGCTTCAATGGCTTCTCCAATGTCCATGGTCACATCCATCTTCAAAGGGACACCTGGAAGGTACTTGCTGTTCTCGCCCTTTTCCATGATAGAACCGTAAACTTCCTCTTCAACGGTCCATCCAATGACTTGATGTGAATCGTTGGCCCATGATAGAGCAAGGGCTGTACCCCAGTTACCCATTCCAAGAACTGCAATTCGGGACATTGTTCGCCGGCCCAAAGCCTGAGCATTTGACAGTTGCCTCTTCATCCGGCTTCATCGCTACATTCTAAGCAGTGTGTATAGGAGCGAGGGTCAAGCAGGGGTTGCCAAGCTTGGTCAACGGCGCTGGGTTTAGGTCCCAGTCCTCAGTGGTTCGCAGGTTCAAATCCTGCCCCCTGCACCATTCGAATTGTATCAGTTACTGAACAAAACTTTTGCAGTTGAATTGAACAGTATGTCGTCAGGAATTTCGAAACCTGCGGCAGTAAATGATTGGATGATTTTTCCTTCCTGAAGCTTATACACCTCGGACGAACGAAATTGCTCCAATGTCATCTCATCTAACCACCTTGTGTAAACAACGATTCGTTCATCATCTTCGGCAAATGTTGAGCCGATGCAACCATTTTCAATTGCACTCGAAAGAAAGGCTACCATCGACTCACTCATTTGTGCCGTGATTTCCCCGTTATTTTTGTTGGTAATCCACATCCGAATCACCGATGATTTTTCCATGTAATGACCATGGAGTGGTCGCCTTTACTCTTTCCCACTCCATACACACCTGAACACGATTCACATGTGCGCGCCTTCGTGACTCTCCTATACGGAGTGAGGAGAGTCACTCAATGGATAAATGGCGGAATAACAAGTGGAACCAAATACCCACAGATCGAAGGCAAGAGATAGTATTCGCAATCGACGAAATAATCGAGAACAACATGGTCGCATTTCCTTGCGGGACAATCGGTGCAAAGTTTTCGACTGTAATGCAGGAAGCAATTGATGCTGGATATCGTGAGGTATTGTTTCGTAAAGTGATACAGATGATGATCGAGGAGCAGATAATTTTCTGTGGCCACATC
>NZXM01000003.1 GCA_002701965.1 Methanobacteriota archaeon
CTTTGAGGGCCCGTGGGCACCAATGCATGGGATTGAATAACGGAGTTCACATCCCTTGATTTGGTGAGCCGTTGAGCGAGGAAGTCGAAGAAGGCATGTTCACCGCAGTGGGTGACCCTGAAAATCCCGACTTGGAAGAAACCAAAATCGAGGAAACGCAACAAGCCACCGTTGTTGAAGAATGGAAACCTTCCCTTCGTTATCGAATCCAGCAGAAGACGGGTTGTGACCTTGGGGTCTTCACCGAGAAAAATACGTGGTATGCGTTCGCAATCTCAGTGATTCTGTTTTCCGTGATTGCAACTGCAGGTCTTTCGATTTTCGAATCGACCTCGTCAAGTTTTGGAACCAGCGATGAAATCGATCCCGTTCCAGACTTTGTCACACCCACCTTGAATCGTACAACATACGAAGCGAACTTGACCAATGAAACAGGTATGTTCCAACTTTCTGATCTTCGTGGACATACCGTGATTCTCGACTTCATGGCTGTCGCCTGTTCAAATTGTCACTATGTCCAGGAGCACTTGGAAGCATCACAGGCAGATTATGAGGCCATTGAGGGCCCCTATCCAGTGGTCATTGTCTCAATCGGTGTTTGGTGGGCTAGCGAAGATTTCGATGACATCAACGAAACCTTTGGCAGTGGAGATCGAATGATGCCCTGGGTGGTCGCCGTTGCCGATGGGGACGATGTTATCCTCGATGCAAATGACACAACTACACGCAGCATTGTTGCCCATTATTCGGCCCAAGCCATTCCACTTGCCGTGGTCATTGACCACGAAGGATACATGATTCACAAGACCAACACAGGTACGCCCAGTGATCAATGGGAATCCTTTGATGAAGCTGTAGAATTGTCCGTCAAGGGTGAGGCGGAATCCATTCGAATTGGTCTGGCGAAAGTTGATACTTCAGCCTGGGCCATTTTCGCACTCGGAATGATGTTGGGTGTGTTGGTGTATTTCTCGCCCTGTGCCTTCCCCATTCTCCCCTCCTACATTGGCTACTACATTTCATTGGGCGCACGTGAAGAAGAGTTGCGCGAAAGTGGCAAACTCGAAGGACGAATGCCAGGGCACTTTTCGGTCGGGTTCTTGTCAGGCATGGGGATGTTGACCTTCTTCCTCGTCCTTGGGCTTCTGGTCATTGGTTTGGCAGAGATTGTTCCGATTTCCTTGTATCTCCACAACTTCGCCCTCGGCATCGCCATCTTGCTCATCATCCTCGGTTCATTCATGCTGATGGGTGGTACAGCCCATCTGTTAGGGTGGGTGGACAAACTCATCGTTCAGCGATTCTCGACCACAGAAATGGATGACAAATTCACTCCACGGCGTAACATGTACTTGTGGGGTATTGGCTATGCAGCCGGATCGATTGATTGTACAGCTGCAGCCGTGATTCCCTTTGTGGGCTATCTTGCCGCCATTGGTGGCAGTTCGATGTATACTGGACTTGCCGGAATCATGTTGAGTGTCCTTCTACTGATGACCATCGTTACCGGCATGGTTGGAACCGGTCGTGACATGTTCCGTCAGATTTTGATGAAGGCCAGTGGCATGATCAAGTTGGTCGGGTCGTGGATGATGATGTTCGCAGGCATCATGCTGACAATTTACCTGACCAATGCGGAACTGACCAATGCCATCCTGTGATTATTCCTAAATTGGCTATCTTCCCCTGCAAACGCCTTCTTACCAATTGTTTACAAATGATTCATGTTGGAATTGAACGATGGAGGAACTGGTACTCGTCGCGCTTGGCGCCTTCTTGGCGGCAGCATTGACAGTTCCAGCAGGCTTCGGTCTGTCCACGATGCTGACGCCGATGGTTCTCCTGTTGATGGGCCCTCATGAGGCTGTGGCGGTTGTTGCAGTTGTACATGGAGCACACAATGCGGGTAAATTCGCAGCGTTGCGAGAGCATGTAAACTTCGATGCATTCCGTAAATACGGGATTTGGTTGATCATTGGTTCAATTCTAGGAGCATTGCTACAAAATGAAGTTCCACAGGCTCCACTATTGGCTGTGATTGGTATTTTCCTGATTGTTTTACCATTGCTGACATTGAGTGAAAAATGGACAGGGTATCGAATTCCCGAAGCCAATGACAGAGTCGGAGGTTTTGGTTCGGGTTTCATGGGTGGTTTGTCTGGGCACCAAGGGGCACTCCGTGCGATGTTCCTCACGCGCCGTTTACCGGATAAGATGGCATATGCAGCTACCGCAAGCATCCTGGCTTTGTGTGTTGATTTCTCGAGAATCCCTGTCTATCTGTTTTTCCGGTTTGACGAGATTTCCGTTCATCTGAATCTCACCCTTGTACTGGTTGCTTCCGCATTACTGGGTATCCAAGTTGGCAAGCGTTGGCTGAAATCATTGAAGTCTGAATGGATTCACAATGGTGTGATGATTGGAATCGTCGTGAGTGGAATATTCTATCTCAATGAAGCGATTGGTTATCCGTTTTAGATTCTTGAAGATCAACTTCGATACGCTGCAAACTCGGCCGAATTTGCGCGAACCAGACCGCTGCTACCAGGGCCCAACCCGTGATGAGGTCCCATGCAAAGTGCTGCTTTGTGGTCGTGATGGACAGGCACATCAGTACACACATCAATCCAATGCCCCACTGCAAACCTGGCTTTCCGTTCCAGCAACGAATTGCGAACAGTGTCATCACCGTCGCGACAGTCACATGTAAACTCGGCCATGCATTGTAGGGTTTGTCAAGGACCCACATGCCTTCATACATTTCTTTCAACAGACCCGTCTGATTTTCCATTTCGAGGACGGCGACATCACGAATATATACCTCGGCGGGAGAGAGGATAAACACCACATAAGAAATCAAATTGATGACAATTAATGCTTGACCGAATAGCATGAGTTCTCTTCTCGCACGTTCAGTATTCGACATGCAAAAGAGGGGTAAAGGAATGAATAAAAAGAACAGACTCAGGTAGATGAAGATCGATATTGGGATGAATGGGATTTGGTCATCTAATCCCATCTTAGGGTCCCAGCCCACATGGTCCATGGCTGCTGCAATTCGATTTGTAACTACATACAAAGTACAAAGAATCGGTGCAAGTAGGACCCCGACTGTAAGCACAAATCCCAATCTCGACTCTCGCTTTTGGGCAATCTTCCAAATGGGCCAAATCCCATGGAATGATTCGCGCATGCGAATTTCCTCACTTCAGGTTGCGAGTGAAGGACTGAATGCCGGTAATGTGTCGAGCCAAAATCAGATTGTGGATGTCGTGGGTTCCTTCGTAGGTCTTGACAGATTCCAAGTTGTTCATGTGTCGCATGATTGGGTATTCGCTGGTCACTCCGTTTGCTCCGTGAATGTCTCGAGCCACACGTGCAATATCGAGTGCAATGTCGACGTTGTTCATCTTGGCCAAGCTGACGAATTCAGGAATCCAATTGTCCTCGTCGATCTTTCGACCGAGGTGGTATGCCAACAATTGGCCCTTGGTAATCTCTCTCAACATGGTGGCCAACTTCATCTGAATCAGTTGGAAAGCCGCAATGGGGTGATCGAATTGGATGCGCTCTAGAGAGTACTTCTTGGCGGCATCAAAACAAGCTTGGGCTGAACCCAAACTGCCCCATGCAATCCCATATCGAGCACGGTTCAAACATGAGAATGGACCTGACAATCCCTTGGCCTTGGGCAACATTCGATCCTTTGGAATCTTACAATCTTGGAAGACCAATTCACTGGTGACGGAGGCNCGNAGTGAGTGTTTTCCTTTTTGCTCNGGAGCNGTAAATCCTTCATCNCCCATNTCGACAATGAATCCTCGNATNACNCCATCCAATTTNGCCCAAACAATCGCCAAGTCACAAATNGTTCCATTGGTAATCCACATCTTGGCACCATTCANNAGGTAGTGGTCACCCATGTCTTCTGCNTTGGTNATCATNCCACCNGGGTTTGAACCGTAATCNGGNTCNGTCAANCCNAAGCANCCGATNANNTCNCCNNTGGCCATCNNNGGGAGATACTTGTGCTTCTGNTCNTCNGANCCNNACTTGTGAATGGGGTGCATCGAGAGTGAACCCTGAACACTGGCAAAGGANCGCAATCCGGAGTCNCCACGCTCTANTTCNCGNCAAACAACACCGTAAGCNGTGTAAGACATTCCAGCACAGCCGTACTCTTCAGGGACAACCATTCCAAGGATGCCCATTTCTCCCATTTCCTGAATCCATTCTCTGGGGAAGGTTCCATCCATGTAGTGTTGTTCAATATTGGGGATGACCTTCTCATCGACCCAGTCTCGGACCATGTCACGAACCATCAATTCCTCTTCGGTTAGAAGGGAGTCGACATCGTAGAAATCAAGCGCTTCGTATGCCATGTNCGGTGCCCCTATGGTGAGACCTTTGAACATTGCCAACGCCCCCTTAGGGGGCGACTCATGATTTCTTGGTTTTTCTCGCAGCGCGTTTCTCTGCCTTTTCCTTGTCAATTCTCTGTTGTTCGGCGACTTCACGCTTCGCATTTCGTCGCTCGAAGTACTTGCGCTGCAATTTTTCGCTGTTCATGAAAATCAGACCAAAGACAACACCGGGTACNGCAACCAGAACAACCACAGCGAGGATGTACGAAATGAGGCTNTCCGTCCACACACTGGTTTCGACGGGTGGGTGGAAGCCAATGANTGCACCAAATGAAGTGACAACAAAACCAANATTGGAATCATCAGTGGTCCCCCATGAACCTACCAATCGCTCTCCAGCAAGACCTTCACTGGCATTGGATACATCGCTGTATTCGACCCATTCATACGCTTCNCCATTGCTCATGTCCCANGCCGTCAATTGGAAGGGTGCCATNGAGATGAGTGNCTCNCCNGGNGCTCGCTTGTGNATGTGGGTNAATTCNCCNCCAAGNTCTGGAATAATTTGGGTGAACAAAGTNGACTCCTCAGGGCGTTGCAGNCTCATTCCNATACTTCCAATCGCTCGCCCATCTCCGATNGCTGCACAGCGGTTGAATACNGGTTCAGCACAATTGACACCCAACCACCGTCGATCTTCACCACCAATCCAATACATGGTATGGTTGGTATTTGNGTCAATCAAAGCGATTCCATCNGTTTCGGTGGTCACNGCNCACAATTGTGCTTCTTCTTGACAAGCGATANCGGTAATGTCACTACCGGGTTCATCGTTAATGATCTCAAACACACCTTGTCCATCTTGTCCCTCATAGTAGGCCCAAATNTAGCCACTTTCGCCCGCCACATAGGCGTAGCTTCCAGCCGCATTCCAGGCAATNGCAGCCATGTCAAGATTCACAAGTTGCGAACTGCCTGTAACCGTAGTCACGGAATGATCTTCTGCAACGTAGCGAAGCATCAAACCGTTGTCTCCAACCAACAATGCAGTTTTTCCGCGNGGATGCCAATCNATGGCACGAATGGTATCTTCGGTGGGNGTCGCCAATTCGACTTGTTGAGTGGGGTCCGCACCATCGAGGATTCGAGCATAACCATCAGCACCTGCAACCAGTACCTTCTGTGTTGATTCTCCTCCGACTGCAATTGCTTCAAGCCCCAAATCACCTTCTGAAAGCCAAATGGGGTTGTCTAATTCGACNGCACTTTCTGCAGATGCAGTCGGTGCCAAACACATCGTGAATAGCAGAATGGCCAATCCAACTGAGGTCCGAATCCGGTTCGCCATCGTGCAGTCGACTGAACTCCCAATTATCACCCTTGTCTACACGCTGGCCAGCCGCGACCCTTAACCACGGGTTGTCACTCGGGGGGCTATGGAGACCTTTGAGGTGAAGCGTGGATTGGCCAAGAAATTGGCANCAGAAGGAGGACTTGCAGGTGTGGCAGGCAAGCATTTTGAGAATGTAGATGGTTCGGGTGATTCGTTTAATGGAAGTCATGGAATCATGNNCAGTATCNCTGCNGAATACAATGCTATGGGGAAGTTGGTNGTCGACGTAAGTCAAGANCGCCCTGATTTTGATGACCCTGGTGCAATGGAAGTTGCGATGGATAGCCGAAGACGCTGGTCCGCATTCCTCGATGAAGCCACTGGATATTCTGCCAAGCAGCGCGGTGACAAAGCCAAAGAATTTGCAAAGAAGGCCTCTAAGGCCAAATCTGGAATTAGCCAAGCTCGGAAATTCATGGAAATGGCGACCAATATTTCTGATGAAACTAAGGCTGAAGCTGAATCGATGATCGAAGAAATCGAAGCAGCTTTGGAGGCTGGAGACAATACAAAAGCNGCCGGNCGTGCAGAAAAACTCGGCAAGCTACTTGGTTGAAGTATAACNCTCTATAGGTGATTGAATGGATTCANAAACTCGACTAGATCTGATTACTGGCGCAGCCCAGGAAGTCGTTGGAGTCGAACANCTTGAGTCNCGAATAGCCGATGGNGGTACCATTCGGGCTTACGTCGGGTTTGAACCGAGTGGTAAAGCACACGTTGGCTGGAAGGTACTGGCAACCAACCTTCGACGAATGTTGGACGCAGATGTGAATGTCCTGATTTTCTTGGCAGACTGGCACGCTTGGGTCAATGACAAATTTGGAGGNGACATGGACAAAATNCAGACGACTGGGAAGTACATGGAGGAAGTATTCCGTGCGCTCTTAGGTCATCCCAAAGAGGGAGAAGGCCCAGGTGAATTGCGATTCGCATATGCTTCTGAAGTCATGGATAGTGGTGATTATTGGGCACGCGTTCTTCGTTGTTCAAAGAACATGAGTCTCGCGCGTGCGCGGAGAACTTTCAGTATCATGGGTCGAGATGAGGCGAGTGGAGATGGCGATTTATCCAAATTCTTCTACCCTGCAATGCAAGCGGCAGACATCTTTGAGATGAACATCGACTTGGCTATTGGAGGCATGGATCAGCGTAAGGCACACATGTACATGCGAGAGGTTGCAGACCATTGGAACTGGACTAAAGCAACTTGCATCCATACTCCAATCATTTCTGGTCTAAAGAGCGCAGGAGCCCGAATGGATTCTTTTGATCACAAGATGAGTAAATCTGATCCTTCGGGGGCCATTTTACTACACGATACTCCCGAAAAGATGCGCAAAAAGATGCGCAAGGCTTACCTCGATGTTGAACAAGACGACAGCCCAATCTATGAGTTATTACAACACATCATTCTACCNGAACAAGGNCACATCACCGTGACACCCAAGCCAGAATATGGTGATCCAAGCACTTACGATTCACTGGATGGGTTCATTGCCGCAGTCAAATCNGGCGCAATCCATCCTCTGGACGCAAAATTTGCAGTTGCNGATGCCATTTCCGCTGGATTGGAGTCTATGCGAAATCACTTCGAAGCGAACCCCGCATTGCTCGATGCAGTCAATGAAATCACAGGACAGTAGGATTTTCTCGGCGAAACCAGCATCCTATCATGAACGACGTCTTTCGCTTTCAGTCGGGGCATCATTGATACGTAAAGTGGACGCGCCGCAACTTGTTCAGGGGGACAAAATATGTCTGAAGTAGGTATTGATGATATTGCAATCCACTTTCCTAAGTTATATCTCGACATGAAGGATTTCGCAGAAATGCGAGATGCGGACTATGGAAAGTTGAACAAGGGTTTGGGCCTTTCTGCCATGGCGATCCCTGATGTCCACGAAGATACTGCGACGATGGGAGCCAATGCCGTAACTCGTCTAATTGATCGAAACGGAGTCAAGCCNACGCAAATTGGTCGAATGTATTTGGGGACCGAAAGTGCTCTTGACGGTGCCAAGCCAACAGCGACCTACATTCTTGATATGCTTACTCAGCGTTATGGCGGAAGATTTGGTGAGGATTGCTTCCGCAATTGCGACGTAGTTGACATGACCTTTGCTTGCATTGGGGCAGTCGATGCCCTTCACAATACGCTAGATTGGGTAGCTCGTGGTGGCGAAGAAGAAGATCGCATAGGAATCGTGGTATTCAGTGACAATGCCAAGTACGACTTAGAATCCGCTGGAGAATACACTCAGGGCGCTGGCGGTGGTGCCTTGTTGATTCGCCACAATCCTCGATTGATTTCGATTCCAGATCGATGGGGAGTGTCTACTTCTCCAGTCCATGACTTTTTCAAACCACGACGTGAAGTNTCGATTAAATCGGTAATTTCTCATGTTGTTCAACTGGCACGCGAAACGGGTGCATCCATCAAGGAAGGNATGGTGGATCGTATGGTCCGNCATCTTCCAGAATCCACTGTNCGTAGGATGGGTATTTTCAGCCATGGTATAGACAGTGTACANGTACACCGAGATGAGCCAGTATTCGATGGCCAATTCAGTAATCAATGCTACCAAGATGCTGTCGAGGAAGCTTTCCGAGATTTCCGTTCAAAGGCTGAATCAGATGGTCGTTGGGACGCTGAAGGTGGAACTGTTCTGACAGAAGATTGGGCACGAATTATCATGCATTTGCCCTACGCTTTCCAAGCCAAGCGAATGTTCCCAGCAGTATTCGCCTATGAGCGGCGTGGGAGTGCCTCTTGGACCGATGTTGAAGCAGAAATTGGGCTTCCTCCAAGTATAGAAGATTTTGATGATACACCCGAAGGCCAGGCTGAGCATGGCAAGGCAATGGACGGATATCGTCGTAGCATATCTAAGACACAAGCTTACCGGGAGTTCCATGCCGAACGTATCGAAAAAGGTCAGCGTGCAAGTTCTCTAATTGGAAATCAGTATACTGGTTCAATCTTCTTGGCCATGATGTCCACTTTTGAATCAGATTATGAGTCAGACAGTCCACTCGATGACCAGCAGTTTGGACTCTGTGGATACGGTTCTGGTGCGAAAGCCAAGGTGTTTGAGGGCATCGTCAGTGATCGATGGCGAGAAGTGGTTGCCAGTTGGAATCTTTTCGAGCGAATGGCCGGAAGAATGGCCATCGATCAAGTGACTTACGAATTACTCCACAAGGGTATACACGACGGTAGCGTACTCAAGCCACGCGGAGAATTTGCTCTAGTTGATATTGAGGGCGGGGAAGGTGTACTTGAGGGTGCACGAACCTACGCTTGGGTCGAATAATCGTTCAGGCTCCGCTTGGGAATCGTTCATAGACGGGATTCGTCGGCGCATCACCGTAGGTGATGATGAATGGCAGATATTGCAGTTCTACTAAAACAAGTCCCAGATACGAATGCGAAGATTATGGTCAGCGGTGGCCGCGTGGATGAAAGCGCAGTGAACAAGTGGTCGATGAGTCCATTTGACGAGTATGCTCTCGAGGCAGCCTTGGTTCAAGGCGGCTCGATCACAGCCATCACTTGTGGTCCGGCTCGTGCAAAGAAGATGCTAACCGATGCAGCTGCAGTTGGTGCAACTGATTTGATGCACATTGTGGTTGANGACCTCTCCNCACTTGATTCCAATCAAATCGCTACCATCCTCGCCGCTGCNGTTGAGAAATCAGGTGCATCTGTGGTATTTTGTGGAAAGCAAGCTGCTGACACAAATGCGGGTTCTACAGGCCCCGGAGTTGCTGAAATGATGGGTGCTGGTTGTGTAACCATGGTGAGCGAACTCACTGGCGACTCATCTGGATTCATGGCTCTACGCCCCAGTTCAACTGGTATGGAGCGTGTCAACGTCTCTGCTCCATGCGTCATTGCATTCGATAAGATGGGCACAGAACTTCGCCGCCCCAATGTCAAAGGAATTATGATGGCCAAGAAAAAGGCTGTCGAAACCTTGACCGTATCCGATTTGGGTGTAGACATCGGTTCTGCATCGGTCAGTCTTGACAGTCAATCTCCACCGGCTGAAAAGCCCGCAGGTCAGAAATTTGAGGGCGCAGAAAATGTGGCCACTGTTGTGACCAAATTGCGAGATGAAGCGAAGGTGATTTGAGGAGGGATTTTGATGGTAACAGTAATTGCAGAAATTTCAGGAAACAGTCTACACCCCGTCACTGCCCAACTTGTTGGTGCTGCGGGAGGAAACGCAACCGTTCTATGCCCTGGTGGTATTGGAGCAGCCGAAGCAGCCGCTATCGCTGGAGTTGCAAAGGTAATCTCAGTCGAAGGTGATTGCTTTTCAGACTTTGACGGTGGTGCATGGGCCTCAGCACTGGGTACAGTAGCGGAAGGCCGCATCCTTGCAGCCTCTACCGCGACAGGTCGAGAGATTGCTGCTCGTATGGGTGCTGCGAAAGGTGTGGCTGTTGTACAAGATGTCACGAGCATCGATGGCAATTCAGTCACACGTCCAATTTATTCCGGTAAGGCCATGGAAACATTGACTGTAGCCGATGACTCGATCTTAACCCTACGTCCGAACACTTTCTCTGCNGCTGGAGATGGTGGTAGTGCTGAAGTCAGCACAGTGAACCAGAGTGCTGACGTAGCCACTTCGGTCAAGGAAGCCATTGCAAAGGCCAGTGAGCGACTCGATGTTGCAGATGCAGACGTCGTCATTTCAGGTGGACGAGGCATGGGTAGTATCGAAAATTTCAGTCACCTTGAAGCGATTGCTGATCAATTGGGTGCCGCAGTTGGTGCCTCACGAGCTGTAGTCGATGAATGGGGGATGTCACACAGTATTCAGGTAGGGCAAACTGGGAAGACAGTCAATCCAAGCCTGTACATCGCTGTTGGTATTTCAGGTGCAATNCAGCACCTTGCAGGNATGCGTTCATCGAAGTACATCGTCGCCATTAACAAGGATGCAGATGCACCCATTTTCGGTGTTGCAGATTACGGAATTGTTGCTACATGGGAAGAGGCTCTGCCAGCATTGGCCGATGCTCTATCCAACCTCTGAGATGATTNCGTGCGCGACCCCATTGTGGTCGAACCTACCGCATCGCATGATGCTTCAATCATCTGGATGCACGGGTTGGGAGCCAGCGCCCATGACTTTGCAGATATGCCGCGCCTGATTTCTCGTCCAGGTACACGCTGGATTTTTCCAAACGCACCAGTTCGCCCNGTGACCTTGAACAATGGNTGGAAGATGCCNTCNTGGTTNGATATTCGNTACCTTGCTGGAGAATCNGAAGGGGAAAGAGAATGTCCAATCGAGGCTCAAGAATCCTCAGAAATGATCGCTAAAATAATCGAGGATGAGCATAACAAGGGGATTCCTTACGACAGAATCGTNTTGGTTGGATTCAGCCAAGGTGGAGCGATGTCTCTGTACACAGGTTGTCGCTTCGAACACCAAATCGCGGGAATGGTTTGTCTTTCGGGGTATCTGTTGTTCCCTGAAAANCATCTTGAACAATGNTCTGAGGCCAATCGAAANACTCCGATTTTACTNTGNCATGGTATTCGAGATGACATGGTTCCGTTCACTGCAGGTGAACAGAGTGTGNCCTTCCTACGCGAACATGGTTGGTCCGTCAAATTCGAGTCTTACCCGATGTTTCATGAGGTTTGTATGCCAGAAATCAATCAAGTAGGTGATTTCTTTACACAAATNTTGGATTAATCATTCAACANATCAAAGGTATCTTCGCGCGCAGTTCCTTGGACTTGCACTGTGATTGTGTCTGTACTACTCTCTCGGGCAGGATCGGTAACGGTCAGTGTAAATGTATGATTTCCAACTGGNAGTCGAACCTTTACCATCGGCGTATCTCCGATTTGTTTCGATAGGCCATCACGCCATGNCCACTGTTCNATTCTNTGACTNCCTGGGGACGTCGCTGAACCATCCAATAGCACGATTGCAGTCCCATCCTGACTCGCATTGACNACCAAATCTGTACCTGCGTCTGCNGTTGGCGGGATGTGTGTAACGAAATCATCATCTGAAAGTCCCGCCATCAAATCTGATTCATCTTCTTCGACTTTCGCCATTTGTTCAATTTCATCATCTAACATTGCAAAAAGGTCAGAATCATCAATTGAAGTTCTCCTTGCATTGAGTTTCTNTTGTTCCTCAGGTGTAAAGAATGAGGCCATNTCCTGCCCGTCATCNGCATACAAATCATCATCAGCACTGGCNACTGGAGAATTCAACTCTGAACCTTCTGAANANCCAAGAAGATCCGCATCTATATCAGAATCTGCTGAAAGTGCATATGGTGTAGCATTTGGGTCAATCCAAAGAATACGATTTTCTCGAGTGTANTCATTTTGATTATCCCCACTCAGTGCGATTCGAGTCCCCTCTTGGTTTGAAACAATTTTCTCNACCAATCCTGTGTGCTCACAACGCCAAACTTCCTCACCATCCGAGTCTATTCGGTGCAAGTAAAACCATGAAGCAACGAGTAAATCATCACCATGGCGTCTCAGATCATTAATCGTGTACATTGATTTCCACAATGGTTTTTGAGTCAAATCATCTGATAATTTAATCACATTTCCATCAAAATGACCTGAAAGTGCGCCTGTTCCATCAGCGATTAAACATACACTTCTTGAGCGGATTTCTTCAGAATGCAGGAGCTCGCCGATTGATGACCATCGTTCAAGAGCGATTTGTGGAACTTCAGAGGGTGTAATCCCTAAGACTTCTCGGCAAAGGAGAAGTGATCCATCATGAAGGAAACACATGGCTGAAACCATCTCGCCATCGTCTTGTACAGGGGTGCGATTCCAACGTAGGTTACCACTTGAATCGAGAACGAAAACGTTGCCCTCGTCATCATAAACAGCAACGCCAGTGCCATCGTTTGCAACAGAGAGCCCGATCAATTCACCCGATGAAAANCGTCCNCGATTGATACCATTCTCAGTCAATATGTGGACGTTTCTTCCTCCATCAATACATGCAATGAGTGCTCCATCGTTGGACATACTCATCAAATCACAACCGCCTCCAACGGCATGAGTCCATCGTCTACCTCCCAACCGCTCATGTCCATACACATCACTAGTGTGCGTTCCGACAATGATGACGTCGCCTCGTGCAAATCGTAGATTGGTCACAGAATCATCAACATTGAATGGGTCGATTGGGGTTGGAGAATTTGACATGTCGAGGATTCGGACGGTCCCATCCTCACCGCCCCATGTCATCCATTTCCCATCAGCAGAGACATCGACAGCTTGTACGATGGTCTCACACTCGACCTCTGCAATCGGGTCGATGACCATCGGCATGGTTCGTGACCCTAGGTCAACATCTTGAGCGTGCCGCCGTTGTGATTAGCAAAGCACCTTCGCTCGTAAGGCTTCAATATCGCTTTCGCTCCACCCTACTAGCGGTTCAAGGTGAACCAATGGTGTGCGAACATCCTCTGCTTCGTCTATTGTTACNGGAGCATTTGGCAGGTGGTGTGCAACAATGCCCCATGGCTCAGGNTCGTGTATACCCCCTGGTCCTGTTACCAGATGTTTTGCATACCTTTCAGATGCNAGTGCCGGNTCCCATTGCTGAAGTGATTCTACAGAACCTTTGGCTGGCTTTATTCGGCAGCCTCTGTGCATCATCAACCATGCAGAAAGCATGTCTTCATCAGATTCTAAATTCGCAAGAACGAGACCTTGGACACCAGAAGGTAACCCACCGGGGCCCATGAATCTCGTTCCCAAAAGGTGTACTTTGTCAGGGAATAGGGCGACACGTATGGCCCAATCAGGATTCCCTAGATTTACTTTCAAATCNACNCTTTCAAGCACNTTTGCACCGATGGTACTTGCAAATGATTGGCTGGTCCATTCACCTCTTTCTCCATANCGCCTACATTGAACAGCAAAGGTACCCGATGGGTCCGGATTTCGTTCTAATGCAGCCTTTGCAACCATGTCGGGNTCGATTTCCATTTCGATNTANGGNTCCACTGCATTGACNCCAAACGTATGCTTTAGTGCNTCAACAATTTGCTCATTTTTCTCACCGTNAACGAAAAGCAANCCCCCTTNGGCTCGAACGACAATCGTNGCNCCCCTCAGTCGACATTGGGCNGTNANGGTTTGAATCAAGACCTTGGTGAATTGTTTACGAACTGGCCTTGACTTTAGCATGGATTCNCCAATCCGGACCATCCATTGGCCCATCATTTCACCTCAGGGCTCATTGTGGATTTCAATGATTTCATCATTCTTGATTTGAGCTGANTTTGCTGAATCATTGCGTGCGTTTTCCAATNTCTCAAGATAGGCTTGATCGATGTCACCAGTGACNTACTCACCGTTGAAGCACGAAGTGTCAAACGAATCGATATTTCGNTCNCCACCACTGCAAGCGTCAATCAAATCGTCCANTGTTTGGTAAATCAACCAGTCAGCACCNATTTTCTCACTGACTTGCTTTTCTGTACGTCCATGGGCGATATATTCAGTTTTGGCTGGCATATCGATTCCATACACATTCGGATGAATCACGGGTGGCGCTGCACTCGCGAAGAAGACTTTACTCGCCCCTGCGTCTCTTGCCATCTGAACGATTTTNGCGCTGGTATTTCCTCGGACGATACTATCGTCAACCAAAAGCACGTTCTTGCCTTCAAATTCGTAGGGGATGGGGTTGAGTTTCTTTCGAACACTATCCTTTCGGATGGCTTGTCCGGGCATGATAAATGTGCGACCTACATATCGATTCTTCACGAAACCCTCACGGAATGGNACGTCCAAATCTTTGGCCAACTCCATNGCGGNAATCCTTCCACTATCGGGCACTGGGATGACNACATCAATCCTTGAATTGGGGTNCACTTCTGGAATTCGAGCGGCCAACTTTCGACCCATCTTCAACCTTGCACGGTGCACGCTGATTCCATCGATGATAGAATCGGGACGAGCGAAGTAGACGTGCTCAAAGATACATGGAGTATATGTTGGGGATTCCGCACACTGCTTCTCGTAGAACTGTCCACCAGCAGTGATGAACACCGCTTCACCAGGGTCGACATCTCTGACAATTTCACATCCCAATGCATGTAGGGCTACAGATTCAGAGGCGAGGACCCATTCGTCGCCACCATTGGCGCCTTCTCTTCGGCCAATGATGAGTGGGCGAATTCCCCACGGATCCCGAAATCCGAGAATCCCATATCCAGTGATCATGGTAATGATTGCATAACCGCCACGACAGCGTTCATGCACCTTGGAGACTGCTTCGAAAATATCGACCACATCCAGATGTAATTCATCTGCAATATACATTTTACCTCGCTTGTGAAGTTCGTGCGCGAAGATATTCATCAATACTTCAGAATCGCTATTGGTATTGACGTGTCTCAAGTCTTCTTTGTAGAGTTGCGTTCTCAACTCATCAGCGTTGGTCAGGTTGCCATTGTGCGCAAGTGAGATGCCATGGGGTGAATTGGTGTAGAATGGTTGAGCTTCAGCACAAGAGGATGTTCCAGCTGTAGGGTACCGTACATGGCCAACCCCCATGTGTCCTGCCAAGGTCTCCATGTGTCGCTGCTGGAACACATCACGCACCAAACCATTGGATTTTCGTTGGAACAATTGTTCTCCATCACANGTCACGATTCCAGCNGCATCCTGCCCTCTGTGCTGCAATACTGTAAGTCCGTCATAGATGATTGGAGATGCAGGNGCTCCTGCTTGGGCGACGACGCCAATGATTCCACACATAGCGGTACCCGAACCGTCGTCACGTTGACGGCTTTAGAGGTTGACGGCGCACCAAAAGGGACATTTCGCCCTCATTTCTTCTGGTACATGGTGCGATTTCGCTTGTTCCAGCGATATTTACGCATCTTGGAAGTGACACCATAACCACAGGATGCACACTGACGCTTTTGCTTGTGGTAACTGTGGCGACCGCAGCGGCGGCAACGGATATGCGTGGACTTTTGGCGCTTGCCCATGCTTGGAGTACCCTTACTCATCTCAACACCTCAGCGAGTCGGCGACCAACCNTCTGTATATCAGGGTTGCCACCTGCACTATGGGCACCTACATTCACTCATTTGCCTCGATATCGACGTCGCCACCGGTAGATTCCATATCTAGAAGCGGATCAGTAAAGTGTTCTCTTCCAGTTACCAATGCCAGTAACAACCCGAATACAAGACCAATCGCAGTCAACATCGCGGTCAGTCCGGAGAGTAGGATGACTCCACCTTCGCGAATGTCTTCACTTGCCCCGTTGTATAGGTGGAATGCTGCATAAAATCCAATTACAGTCAGTAGCAATAACCCGAAGATTTGCTCTTTCCATTGTGCATGTTGGTGCACAGATCCGAGACTCATTGCCAGTAGGACAAGACTGATGCCACCAAACGCGAGAATGAATCCGTTAATCAATTGTTCAACGACCATCGAAAATTTGACTCCGCCTGAAAGTTGCCAAACCAAGACGTCCATGCCTATCGCGAAAACCAACATCAATAAGGCAACGGGTCGCCACCAAGCATCCTTGATTTTTGTCATTCTTCGCCCTCCATCAGATTGAGATTTGAACGGAGAACTGCCTCGACAACAATCTTCTCTTCTTCGGTGAGAGGTGGGATTACATCGGGGTCGGGTGCACGCTTCTCAGCGATATAGACCAGTGCGATAAACACCATTATTGCGGTCACGGTGCCCAACATGCCTCCGAATACGAACATCAGCTCACCCCAGTGAATATCGTGCCAATTTGAGGCATTCATTCCTTCAGAGCCATCGCTCATGATTTCGTAGAACATCACACACCCAGCGATTGAGAGTCCAGCCAAACTCAATGCCTCCTTTTGTCTCTCCTCTCCCATCATAATGCAAAATGCACCGGCAAGGGCTGAAACCAGAATCAGGACAGTTAGGAAGGTATCGACCCATGTGCCCCAAATGGTTTGGCCAATTCCGTTAGCTATGGCAGAAGGTGGCTCAGAAATCAGCATCCAAGCAATCCATAGCAATCCGGAGTATGCCATTACAAATCCCATCGGACGTAAACCACGGGGAAGGGGGCCTACTGGAGAGGGGCCGGAAAATGTAGCAATCAGTGTCCCTGCGGCCATAAAAGTGACCGGAACTAGCATGTGTAAGAACACTGCCAGCAGGGCTGTTTCTGGACCATCCTCTCCTCGGGTGCTGGTTCCAAAAGAAACAATCAAAGCGATAGATACAACAAATGTAGGAATCGTCAATCTTTTCCTCAAATCCTTTCGATCGGTTAACCAAAATCCGAGAGCAAGACTTGACAAGACCAGCGGTAGCCAAAAGGCAACTCGAGGGTCTGCCGTCCCGAACATGATACAACGCCAATGGTTTAGGTTCATCAACGTTGACCGACTTTGCGACGCAGTCGCTTGATTTCAGATTCTCTCGCGCGCGACACCCTCATATAGAGGCCGATGGTCGCAGGCTCGCACCCAACGGTGAGGAGGCTCAATCATGGTCAAGATGCCACGTCAGGTCAAGCGCTACAGTCCCAAGGCTGGACGCCATACCATGCACACCGTTGAGCGCGTCAAGAAGCGCCGTGCGAGTGAATTGAAGTGGGGTCAGCGCCGCTTCCGTCGAGTGATGGCTGGATACCGTGGTTTCCCTCGTCCAAAGCCAGAAGGTCGGGAAAAGCCTACCAAGCGCGTCAATATTCTCTACCGTTGTACGGAAACCGGTAAGGCACATACTCCTCCATGTAAGCGAGCGAAGAAATTCGAACTCGTTGAC
>NZXM01000022.1 GCA_002701965.1 Methanobacteriota archaeon
TAAAAATAATCAAATTCTAAGCCAAAAAATATGAGCTTATTTATAATTTTTTGTTAAAGTAGTTAAATATTTATTTGTGTAATTTTGTGTTTATATATTTAAATATGAAAAAACCTCTAATTCTTGTAACAAATGATGACGGTATAACAGCTCCNGGNCTAAGAACACTTATNCATGTNATGAATAANNTTGGNGAAGTTGTAGTAGTNGCTCCAGATAGNCCNCAAAGTGGNATGGGNCATGCTATTACAATNAGTGATACNCTTTATTCAAAAAANGAAAAAATTGACGATGGCCCTCAGACNGANTATAGTATTTCTGGAACNCCTGCTGATTGNGTGAANTTTGCAATTCGTGAAATCNTAGANAGGAANCCTGANCTATGTGTNTCTGGNATTAATCACGGAGCTAACTCATCAATCAATGTTATTTACTCAGGAACAATGAGTGCTGCNATAGANGCNGGTATTGANGGNATTAAATCNATAGGTTTTTCNCTNCTTGATTATAGTTGGGATGCAGATTTTGANCCATGNAAAGATTATATNGAAAAAATTTCTNATAATGTTTTAAATCANAAAAAATCNAATCTGATNTTNAATGTAAATTTCCCNTCAAAAATAAAACAGTTTAAAGGAATAAAAATNTGNAGACANGCAAANGGATATTGGCAAGANACNTATGATAAAAGAACAAGNCCNCTNGGAAAAGAATANTANTGGCTAACTGGAAGNTTTATAAATCAAGATAANAGTGAAGAAACNGATGAGTGGGCTCTNGAAAAAGGNTATGTTTCTNTTGTNCCTATNAGTTATGATATGACNTCACANGNNGATTTGGNTGAACTAAAAAAATGGAAATTCAATTGAATAAAAAAGAAGTTTTTTTTGGATTATTTAGTGGTTTTTTAGCAAACCTCTTGGGGGTGATTATTACAATAATTGTTTTATTTCAGGAAACTAATAGTTCAAATATTTTTAAAATTATTAATGATTCATTNCTAGATAATTCAATAACTAAATTGATTAGTCTTGGTGCTATTTTAAACTTAATTGTATTTTTTATTTTTTTAAAATATGATTATGAAGAAAGAGCCAGAGGGGTTTTATTAGCTACATTTATAATTGCAATATTAACCATATATATAAATAATTTTTAGTGAGATATTATATAATAGCAGGTGAAGCTTCGGGTGATTTACACGGTTCAAATCTAGTTAAAGAGATAAAAAAGTTAGATCCCAACTCAAAATTTAGATGCTGGGGAGGTGATCTACTAAAAGAACAAAGTGATAATCTTGTAAAACATTACAAGAACTATTCTTACATGGGTTTTTATGAAGTATTTATGAACCTTGGGAAAATATTAAATAACATTTCAATTTGTAAGAAAGATATTTTAGANTATAAACCAGATGCAATTATTTATGTTGATTTCCCCGGCTTTAATATGAGGATTGCAAAATGGGCAAAATCTAAAAACTTTGTTAATCATTTTTACATATCTCCTCAACTTTGGGCTTGGAAGGAAAATAGAATTAAAACTATAAGAAAAGTTATTGATCAAATGTTTGTAATTCTTCCATTTGAAAAAGATTATTATAAAAAATTGAAATATGATGTGATTTATGTTGGACATCCTTTATTAGATGTTTTGAAAAAAAANNTAAAAGAAAATTCAAATAGGGAAAAATTAATAGCTCTTCTNCCTGGAAGTAGAGATCAAGAGATTAGTAAAATATTACCACTGATGCTTAGCGTGACAAAATTTTTTAAAAACTACCAATTTACAATCTGTGCTGCTCCNTCAAAAAACAAATCATTTTATGAAAAATTTATTGGAANCAGTGATTATGAAAATGTTAATATTGTTGAAGATCAAACCTACAATNTACTTGAAAGATCTTCAGCCGCTTTAGTTACATCTGGAACTGCAACTCTTGAAGCTGCACTGATTAAAACACCTCAAATTGTTTGCTATAAATCAAGCTGGATTTCAATTCTAATCGGAAAATTTTTATTAAGGAACCTAAAATTTATTTCACTAGTTAATTTGATACTAAACAAAGGAGCAGTAAAGGAGCTAATTCAATATGATTTAAACACTAAAAACATACTAGAAGAACTTGAAGTAATCCTAAGCAAAGATGGAAGAGATAAAGTAATTGGATATTATAATGAGTTAGAAAATTTATTAAATAAAAAGGGAGCTAGCAGAGAAACAGCAAAAAAAATTATCAATTATCATTTAGAGTCAAATTCATAAACAAAAGACTCAAAAAACTTATTAAATTCTTCTTGAGAATTATAGTTTTTATAATTNTCATCAGTGAATAATTTTAAATAAACCTCCAACTGTTTTGGAGTTTTGTAACCCCTAAGCTTGTGTAATAAATTAGATGATTTATCTAAAAATACAATTGTAGGAAAAGCTTGAATTCTAAATGCTTGACTTAGTTGATGACTGCTATTTCTTCTATTTGCTTTTGCAGGNTCNTAATTAGGATTCNNAAANGTANANNCTTTAAANTTTACNATATCATTTCCTTCAGCATTAAATTTAACAGCATAAAANTTNTCNTTAATATATTTTGCNACATCTTTNTTTGCAAATGTATTTCTNTCNAGCAATTTACATGGTCCACACCAGTTAGTATACATATCAATAATTATATTTCTAGGAGCAGCTTCTTGAAGATAAACAGCGTCTTCTANTGATATCCACTTTATTTCCTGTGAAAGAAGAGAATCAACAGAAAAAAAACAAACTATTATGATTTTTATATATAATGCTAATCTCATANAATTGTAATATTTGACAAAAATAAGAAAAGATATTTATCTAATTCCGTGCATTGATTTTTTAATCAANGGATGTAATAANANNGAAACAACTCCAAGNCCTATTGGAATTATAGTAAATATTAAAAAGAANCCAGANAAACTATACTCTTGNGTAATTTTNTCAATATCTCCNCCNATATAATGAGCNAANTTATTTCCAATAGCAACNGCTAGNTAATATACNCCAAACATAAAAGCTATCATCCTTGCAGGAATTAGTTTACTNAAATAGGAAAGCCCCATNGGNGATAAACATAATTCACCCAGAGTATGAAACAAATATGCTAAAACTAACCAAATCATACTTANACTNGCACTATCAGCNCCTGATGGNACATTTCTNGCNCCAAANGCNAAAAANCCAAATCCAACTCCTAAAAGGGCTANACCTAAAAAATATTTAACCGANGCNGGAGGNTTATANCTACTNTCCCACCACTTNGCAAATAGNGGTGCAAATACAATTATAAANAGAGANTTTAGAATTGCAAACCANGTNATTGGAACCTCGGTTGATGTNGACTGNGANTCNGTATATATTTTNAANATTATNATTCCCCATACAATNANAAAACTAATACCAAGNACTATATTTGAAAANAGAATTTCACTAAAGGTTTTNTTAAACAAGCTTATNAATACATANGTAATTATCAAAAGCGGAATAACNGTTACCGAAATATCCACAATTTTAAAAATTAGAGCTGAGTTTCCTTCNANAAAACGNTCNGTGAAATCCCTAGTNTATAANGGNAANGAACCTGCCCCTTGCTCAAATGCAGCCCAAAAGAAAACAGTGAAAATGCANAATATTGTAAACACAATCATTCTATCTCGAACGATTGGTGTATATCTTGGGATTCGNACTAGCAATAAAGNTATAAATGCTACAAATGCAACAAGTGCAAAAAACAATGAGTTTTCCATTCNAAAATAAGTGAAATTTAAAATATCAACTCCACCAATTTTACTAAGAGGATCATTTATTATGAATATAAGTGCNCTAATNACAAAANTTAAAATCAACAAAATATCTATTGNTAAAAAAGGGTTGAGTTTNTCTTTTGTATTTTTTTTAATAACNAACTTTTCATCAGATTTAGAAGGNGGATCCCCAATTTTACCAAATAATGATTGAGCAAAATAAAACTGGATCATGCCTAAAAGCATAAATATTCCGGCTAATCCAAATCCGAATGACCAACCTACTTTCTCACCAACCCATCCNCATAGCATAATACCCAGAAAAGCTCCAGCGTTAACACCCATNTAAAATATATTAAAAGCNCCGTCTTTTTTATCATCTCTTCCNTCATACATTTTTGAAATTATNGAGGTGATGTTTGGTTTAAAAAAACCCGTTCCAATAACAAGTAATGATATTCCTATATAAAGAAAAGTTGGAGTTTCAANAGCCATTGANGCATGACCTANTGTCATTAGNAATGCACCTATAACAACCGCATTTCTGTAACCTATTTTTTCGTCTCCTAACCACCCACCTGCAAGGGGAGCTAGATAAGCAAACATAGCATATGTTCCGAGTAAGGATAACGCAGCAGATGAACTCCAACCCCAACCTGGGTTATCACCAAGAATAGCTCCTGTAAGAAATATGACTAGAATAGCTCTCATTCCATAATAAGAGAATCTTTCCCACATTTCGGTAAAAAATAAAACGAATAAAGCCGCAGGGTGCCCTATTACTGTTTTACTAAAAAATTGATCATTATTGTTCATGATTAACTACCCATTTGCTCCGCACCATGCGTTAATCTTTTAAGTGGTTTTAAAATTAGAATTACCAGAATTCCAAAAATAGTACAGAATACAGCAATTCCGGTGAATATTTGGAAATCTCCAAAATCCGAAGCTGATTCACCTAAAAAACCAGCAACTTTATTTCCTAATCCTGTTGCAGCAAAATATGCTCCCATCATGAATGCCATCCATCTTTCTGGTGCCAATTTTGTAATAAATGACAATGCTACTGGAGAAGCGCAAAGCTCTCCAATTGTGTGAAATAAATAAGCTAGGATTAACCATTGCATTCCTGAAATTCCTGAAATTTCGTACTCGTTTGAGGCTGCTGACATAAAGAAAAAACCCCACCCCATTATTATAACTCCAATTGCCATCTTGAATAGGGATGAAGACTCTTTTCCTCTATTTTTCCACCAAGTCCAAAATAGACCAATTATTGATGCAAACATTAATATAAATATAGCATTGACAGCTTGAAACCAACTAGCAGGAACCATAAATGATCCTATTGACAAGTCTGTTTTTTGTTTAGCGTATAAGTTTAATAATCCTCCAGCTTGTTCAAAAGCTCCCCAAAAAACTATAATTATTAAAAATGATAAATAGGTTACTAATATTCTGTCTTTTTCAATTTTAGAGCCGTCATTATATACTACAATTCCAACTCCAACAGCAAATGCCAACACAATAATCAATAGGCCGTAATCCCATGCATCAAATTGTGTCCAAACATAGGCTCCTAATGCTACTGTTAAGAAAAAGCCAATAATTGAATTTTGTGATTTAAAAATTGAAAAAATTAAATTACCATTGCTATCAGATTCTGGCTTATTTTCAACAACAACTAAATTTCCTACATGAGTTAAAAACTGTTGACCGTACCAATATGTTAATTGACCAAGTGCCATTCCAATACCAGCAAGACCAAATCCATAGTGCCAGCCAATTGTTTCACCAACATATCCAACTAATAGAGCAGCAGTTGCTGCACCCAGGTTAATCCCCATATAAAATATATAGAACCCCATATCTCTCTGATCAGGTTGATTCTTTGGGTATAGACCCCCAACCATTGTTGAAATATTAGGCTTTAGCATTCCTACTCCTAAAACAATCAGCATTAATCCCGTATAGAATGCCCAAAGAGCTGGGTTAGCTAAAATTAGATGTCCAGCACATAGCAGTAATCCACCTACAAAAACAGATTTTCTTTGACCTAAAATTTTATCTGCTATAATTCCGCCAGGGATGGAAGCTAAGTAAACAAACATAGTATACCATCCGTAAAGCGCAATAGCATCATCATTAGACCAGCCCAAACCGGAATTTTCGATACCGACTTCAGCAGTTAAATACAAAACCAGAATAGCCCTCATTCCGTAATATGAAAATCGCTCCCACATTTCGGTTAGAAATAAAATAAAAAGTCCTTTTGGGTGTCCCCAAATCATATCGCTATGNCTATTTCTTACAAATTGGTAAAGAATAACAAGAATTGATATAATAAGTANGNCGAGAAATATGGTTAGAATCATAATTTNATAATTAGTTTGCACTAAAATATTATTTTTTAGCTAATTATATTAATTAATCTTAAATAAATTATTTTGATCATTTTAAAGACAAGTTATATTATCTTTGATTTGTAAATTATCCTATAATGTCTGAAGAAATAAAAGGTTTTTCAAAACTATCAAAAGACGAAAAAATTGAATGGCTAACCAAAACATGCTTTCAAGACAGTAATTCAGCAAAAAAAATACTTACTCAATATTGGAACACTGATAGCAACCTTCAAAAGTTACATGATGAGTTTTCTGAAAATACAATTTCAAATTATTATTTACCATTTGCAATTGCCCCTAATTTCCTAATTAACGAAAAAATTTATTCTGTACCAATGACTATTGANGAAAGCTCGGTAGTTGCAGCNGCAAGTAAAGCTGCNAAATTTTGGATGAAGCATGGTGGNTTTAAANCTGAGGTCATCGNTGAAGAAAAAATTGGTCAGGTACATTTCATTTTTCANGGAGAAAAAAAAATAATTAGTGAATACTTTGATTTTGTAAAGCCATTATTATTTAAAAACTCTANGGANTTAACCAAAAAGATGGAATCNAGAGGTGGAGGTATTNATGACATACAATTAATNGATAAAACATCAGATNTANAGGGNTATTATCANCTTTTTGCCACATTTAATACNGTTGATGCCATGGGTGCAAACTTTATAAATTCNTGCTTAGAAGATTTTTCAAAAACTTTTTGNAATTCAATCTCAAAATTTAAAAGTAAAGAATTGAAANNGNAAGATNTTGAAATTATTATGAGNATTTTATCAAATTATGTCCCAAACTGCATTGTTAAATCCTCTTTGAGCTGTAGTGTTTCAGAACTNAACAACCTNGAACCTGAAACCAAAAATTTNGCNANNAGATTNGTTAAAGCAATAGAAATTGCAAATAATGATATACANAGNGCTGTAACACATAATAAAGGAATTATGAATGGGGTTGATGCTGTTGCAATAGCCACTGGAAATGACTTTAGAGCAATTGAAGCAGGGGCACACGCATATGCATCAATCGGAAAATANAAAAGCTTGTCAAATGCTTATATAGAGAATGAAATATTTTATTTTGAATTNAAATTGCCGTTAGCGATAGGAACTGTAGGCGGTGTCACTAATTTACANCCTTTAGTTAAGTTAGCNCTAAACATATTAGAAAANCCAAATGCNAAGGATTTAATGAATATAATAGCCTCCGTTGGACTTGCGCAAAATTTTGGAGCATTAAGATCTTTGGTTACATCTGGAATACANAAAGGGCATATGAAAATGCATTTGACAAATTTATTAAACAAGCATAAAGCATCTGAAAATGAAAAAGAGCAAGCCTATATATATTTTAAAGATAATTTAGTAAGTAGCTCAAGCGTTGAAAATTTTATAAAAAAAATCCGATAAATGTTATTTAAAAGTAACGGTAAAATCCTGTTAAGTTCAGAATATTTAGTCATGGACGGAGCAAAATCAATTGCATTACCTGCAAAATTAACCCAAGATTTATCGGTCTCTAAATCTGATGAAAATACGATTGAATGGCAAAGTTTTGATAGGTATGGCAATTTATGGTATGAAGAGAGGTTTATATTAGAAAATAATAATCTTTTAAGTCTGGGTAAAGAAAATATAATTTCTGAAAAAATTATATCACTATTCAATCACATTAGTAAAACAAATGAACTGAAAAGTATTTTAGGGAATAAATTTGTTACAAAACTCAATTTTGAAAAAGAATGGGGATTAGGATCATCCTCAACTTTTGTAAATAATCTTGCTAAATGGGCAAATGTAGATCCTTATAAATTATTGTTCTCGACATTTAAAGGTAGTGGTTATGACATTGCATGCTGTGATGTGAATCATCCGATTATTTATAATAAAATGGGGAATTCTATAAATGTAAAAAAGGCGGATTTTAACCCACCCTTTATTGATTATCTATTCCTGATTTACCTTGGAAAAAAACAAAACACACAAACTTCTATTGAAAATTATTCAAAAAGTCAATTAAATAAAGATGACCTAATAAAAAAAATAAACAGAATTTCAGATGAATTTTTGAAGTGTAATGATTTAATTCACTTTGAAGAACTCATGCAAGAACACGAGTCAATAATTTCCAAAGCTATTTCGATTAATCCCATTCAAAAGTCAACTTTTACGGGATATAAAGGTGGTAAAATTAAAAGTCTTGGATCCTGGGGCGGTGATTTTATTTTAGTAACGACTAAAAATAAAGACCTAACTTATTTTAAAAATAGAGGATTAAATACAATATTTCCCCTTAGAGAAATAGTTTATATAGATTAGTAAAAAGTTCCCCTGAAGTCTTCAATTTCAGCTTTTTCTTTTAATGCAGTATAGGCTTTATTTCTGACATTACTTGATCTACTAGAACTTATAATATTAATCATGTTCTGATAGTTAGCCAAAGAAGATGCTTTTCTTCTATCAGTAACATATATATAAAATACTCCACTGTTTCCGATAATTGCTGCAGATGTAATATCTCTATTTATACCCATTGCATATCCGACAACAGCTGGTTCATTTCCAACTCCAGAAATAACAGGATTATTAATATTAACAGACAATGCCGTTTGAACCTCAACATTATTCTGAGTTGCAATTTCATCAAGTGTTGATGATTTTATACTTTGAATGATTTTTTGAGCTTTCTTTTGATTTTTTACTTTAGGTAAAGCGGTAATTGATGATTTCTCATATGACATCATTCCTTTGTCGTTGATGGAAGTTAACATAGCAATTACATAACCTCCGTTTTTTAGACTAAATCTTTTAATATCACCTTTGTCAGTATTTTCGTCATAAGCCCACCTTACAATACTTCTTTGTTGGCCTAACATAGGGATATTCTCATCCAATTCACCGATATTGTTAACTGGGTTGATTTTAATATTATTTTCTTTTGAATATTCTCTAAAGTTTTCCTCGTTTACAGCAATTTCAAATTTGGAGGTAATGTTGTATATGCTATCCCTTGTTCTCTCTGAGGGTTCGACCTTGACTGCAAGATTTCCAACCTTGACTGCCTTTTGCTTTTTACCCTGAGATAGAATTTCAATTACATGAAATCCGAAGTCAGTCTCGACTACATCAATAGATCCAACTCTTTTTTCAAAAGAGAAATCCCTAAATTCAGGTGCAAATCCATCAATATAAGCAAACTCAATAATTCCTTCATTTTCATTGCTGACCTGATCAGAAGATAAACTTAGTAAAGAATTAAATTTACCTCTATTTGATTTTAAAACCCTAGAAATACTATCTGCAGTCTTTTTTGCCTGATCTTTCGATTTAGAAACATCGGAACCGCTTCTAAAAGATCCCATGTAAGGTATTAATATGTGTCTAACCTTAGCAGAGTCCGCTATAAATTTTGAATCAATTAACTTAGTTGCTTTAACAAATCCATTTTCGTTATAAGGTCCATAAACCTCTCCTTTTCTTAGGTTGTAGATATTTTCAGCAACAGACTGGGATAAAGATGATTTAAATACATATGAATCAAAAAATTTGATAGCAGAATTAATATTTAAAAACTCTTCGTTATTATTTGTGTTTTTAAAACCTCTATAGGTTATGTTTTTTTGGGAATTTGGGTCATACTCTTCTCTATCCTCTAAAAGTAAATTAAGACTTGACTTTGCCTCAGATTTATCTAATCCCGATGGGTTTTCTTCAAACTTTACAAAGATTAAATCTCTTGAAGGATCAGAAGAATAATTATTTTCGTTTTCATTAATGTATTTGGTTACCTCAGATTTTGAAACTTTAATGTCATTATCTGAAACTTTTGTAAAAGGGATTTTTACATATTTAAAGTCTACTACATCATTTGAATTAAAATAATCTTCTTCGCCTTCGAATAATGCAGTATTAATTCCTGCATCAATTAATCTGTAATAGATCTCTTCTATTCCGATTGTTCCAATATTTTCTTCAAAGTTATTCCAAGACTCATAATTTACCAATGACCCTTGTAGTTCCATCGTCTCAGGAGATATCTCCTTTAGATTAGAAATAAATTGATTTAACTTCGATTCATCAAATTCACCATTGTTATCTTGAAAGTCTTCAAAAGCTATTAGATTAGTCTTTAAAAAATCCCTCATCATTTCTCTTTCAATTTGAATACCAATTTTTTGATATTCAGATTGTAAAACAAGTTTTTTTAGCTCCGAATTCCATATTGAATTCATAGCCTGTATTGATGAACTAGAACCTCTATTCTGCTTTTCAAGATTATCAACCTTTTGCATAAAATCTGATCTATCCATCTCAATTCCGTTGACAACTGCCACACGACTCTGATTAAATTCATCTCCTTTGAAAACATCTGTAACGGTACCTGTACCTGTTGAAAATACAAATGCAAATAAAGCTAACCCNATAACACTTATTAAGGCTACGGGTCCAAGAGCTCTAATTTTTCCTAAAACTGCCATATTTTTTGAATAAAAGTAGTGGCCAAAAGTAGTATTTTATTATCAATTAAAAAAAATAATTTTTGATTGTATTAAAGATTAGATTTATAATTAAATCTAAGTTATTAGTTAAAGTTAATCTTCAAGGGATACATATCCGTTAACCTTCAAAAACTTTATTTTGTCAAAAGACTTGTCCGAATCAAAGCCTTTGCCATAAATATCTTTATCTGATGAAACATATCTAAAGTCAAAATTTGTAAATAACCATTCTTCACCTCTATCATAGTATAGTTGATCTGAAATTAATGTATCCATCAAATGAGTTGATACAATAACATTNCCTCTTAAATCTATCAAATCACTATTTGAATANGAAATTGCATAATCTGCAATAATTTTAGTTTGATTATTGTNNTCATCAAATAAAATTACTTCAATNTTNGTNGGAAATTCAAAATATGGAAAATTAGCATTACTAAAATTTAACATCTTAGGACTNTTNAAAATACTACTAACTATTCCNGAATCAGTATGAACGGTATTNATTTCCAAAGCTGAGGAAATTGGTATGTCTGCAGCCCTTANAAAAGANGTNANATCNTTNTCTCCNTTACAGGANANAAATAANACAAGAAAAANNGAAANNAAATATTTCAACTATTAAAGATTAGGTACTTTTACAGATCTATTAATCCAACAAGAAATTTNNATTACTTCACCCTCNCTACCTGACGAAAATATTTCAGATTTCTGAGGTGCCTTTGCTTCGTAATTTCTAGAACTCTTGAGAGCAGCGCTTTTTAAAGTCCCATCAACTCTAGATGCCTTCATAGCCTCTTTTGATGCAAGCCAATAAACAGCTCTTTGACTAAAGTTATCTGCCCCGCAATTTTTTGCACTAGATGCATACATTTGAGCAATTGCTAAATATGATCTACCCATTGAAGGATTAAAACTTAAGGCTTGCGTGTAATAAGATCTTGCCTTTGAAAATAATCCATTTTTTCTAAAATTAGTGGCAATTCTAAATAATATTTTAGCTTTTTCATAAGAGTCTGTTTCTAATTCAATAGCTTGATTATAGTATTTTAATGCTTCTGCAGAATTCCCTTCTTTATCCTTTATAGTACCAAGATAATAAG
>NZXM01000052.1 GCA_002701965.1 Methanobacteriota archaeon
CGCTGTCCTCAGCGCCTCACATCGGTTCAACCTATCTCCGCAAGTGTAAACCCTACAAACGATTCAGAGAATGGTGAAACCAGAGCCTTGCAAGAATCAGAAATCGAGGACTTAATCGATGCCTTTGCCATGGCCGCAGCTCGCTCCGAAAAAGCCGGATTCGATGGAGTTGAAATCCATGGAGCCCATGGGTACTTGATCTGTCAATTTCTAGGAACTGTGACCAATCGGAGAACTGATCAGTGGGGAGGTTCATTACCAAATCGCGCTCGTTTTCTGATGAAAATTATTGAAAGAATCCGCCAAAAGACAAGCGAATCATTTCTTGTTGGGGTCCGAATTTCACCTGAATACAATCAGATCGGAGTCGTACTGGAAGATTCTCTAGATTTGGTCGATTTATTGGCAGAATCAGAAATCGACTTCTTGCATATTTCGTGCTGGGATTGCTTCATCCCTCCAACTCACAGTGACGACCATCGAATGGTGACGGAGATATTCGCAGAGCGGTTGGCAAATCGCTTGCCGATGATTAGCTGTGGAGCCGTCTGGTCGACCAAGCACGCACAACAAGTCATGGAACAAGGCGCAGATTTGGTCGGAGTTGCCCGAACTGGAATAGGACATTCGGATTGGGCAAGTCATTTGGACAATCTCGATTATGACCCACAGCGCCCCCCATTTACCGCTGAACACCTTCTTTCAGAGGCTCTCAGTGAGAAATTCATCGAATACATGCGTAATTGGAAAGATTTCGTAGAATCTTAGCCTGATTATGCGTTTTCAAGACAAACGGGGTGTGTACATTCGGGTACCTGGTAATACTGCCTTGTCTCAGGGTCAAAGATATCGAGTTGGAGAGTTGAACCCGCATCATTGACAGTGACGATTGACGATGCTGCAGATGGCAAGTAATCCTCACCAGTACTCATCAAACTCAATCGAATCGTATGTCCCGCAGCAACTTCAACATCCATTGGGAAGAATTCCATCAGGGCAGTGATTTCTTCGAAGGGCGCGCCCCATGACTGCTCATCCGATCCTCCAGCATGATATCTGAGATCCATGATTGCGTGTCCAATGTGAATGCAGGTTGAGCCATCACAATCCTCCAGAAGCGCATAGATTTGGCCCCCCACCGTCATGGTATTCACATTGACATGGAGACGAGGAAGCCCACCGAAGTACAAGTCTTCCTCGAGTGGTGGAGTCTCATAAACAGGTCCCGAATTTGCATCAGGTAAGATGGTGTTTGAACCTCCAGCTGCGGCAAGTTCAGTACTGCCCAATTCCCACAATATCTCAGTAGTCTCAGACATCGGGTATCGATCCTCCAATCGCCACGAACCTTGGTTTGATTGAATTTCTACACCCAACCACGGCTTTTCGCCCTCATCTTTCAGGTAATAGGAAAACCATTCCAACAAATCTTGCATCCAATCCATTCGAACCATTTCAGGATAAGCTTCGACACCCCGGCCCACACCACTTCGATCAAACATGATGTCGGGCCGATCCGGATAATCGTGGTCCCATTGTCCAAACAACCCCTTCGCTTCGATGCCTTGATCGTAGAGTAAGTTGATTGTGGGAACTGCCATGTGAGGGTCAACGTTCCAATCATGCATCCCTTGAATCAAATATACGCTACCTTCGTAGTTGTCCAAAACGCGATCTAGGAAATATCGCTCAGCCCAATAGGTGCCTGCAGCTTCACTACCCCACATCCACGCCGATACACCGGTTCCTGGACCGATGATGTAGTCAGGACATGCATTTTGCAAATCCTCCGCATCCCCATCAATCCCATAACTTCCATACACACCATTGTGCATGATGGGCGCTCGCGCCTCACTACTTCCATTCCTCCACATCAATTCCATGACTCCAATGAGTCCTGAGATTGGTACAATGGTGGCGAGGTGCTCATTGCCAAACATCGCCGCTTGCCAAGGGGTGCTCCCATCGTATGATTTTCCTATCATTCCTACATTCCCGTTGCTCCAATCTTGGGTACCCAACCAAGTCACCGCAGCATCCACGCCGAGTTGTTCTGCATTACCCATCAAGTCCATGCAATGGTTTGAACGCCCTGTCCCCATGACTGCGACTTGTGCAAACGCATATCCATGAGGCACAATTTGTTCGATGATCATTTCACCAAGCCAAGTCCCCGCCTCTTCAATCCCAGGCGTACTCACAGAAGCTTCATCGAAATAAGGTCCAAATTCAGCGATCACTGGAACCGTCACACCCTCTTCAACCAGAGGNANCCATACAGCCAGACTGACCTTTCCATTGGGCGCAGCACCACCCTCCTCAAGCGGTAAATCAAACTCCACAAAGTGATGTGTACCNCTCCACAGACTCTCGCCNTTAGGGCCGGTTAGAGACCCGTTGTCCAAGACATAAGAGTGCGAATCATCGGTCACGAAATCGACGAGATGTCGNTCCCAAATTGGGGGGTAGTCNCCNGTTTGATCTTTGGTAATCTGGCTGACGAGNGAAGATGTCAAGATTTGACTCACCAGNAAGGCAACAATCCCGATGGCCACCAATCCCCCCAAAGCCCACCTTCCGGCTTTACGGAACCTCTTACNGGGNGTGAAAAAATCGACAGCCTCGGAGATGATGACCGCCTCCAGAATTTCGTCGACCATACAATCACCCTTGGTCGCCCGTAAAGGCACCCCCACATCAGGCTAACGATGCCGACAGCGGAGTATCATTACTCAGTTTCATCATTACTTCGAATAATTTGTTCGTATTCTACAACGAGATTCCCAACGAGCAACGCAACAGCACCCACCGGTAACCACAACGTCACTTCTCCCTCAAGGCCGAGCACCAATGATCCAAGCATCGCCCATACTGGTTCGAGTGCATACAAAATCGCTGCACGTACAGGCGTCACTTGTTTCTGGAAGATATTGAGCACCAGCAGCGCAACCAAACTACCCAACACCGCACACAACATCAACGGGAAAGTAAAATCAAACTCCTTTAGCAAGGTGATAAATTCACTGGTGAACTCTCTTGAGACCACCAAATATACCAGNATAGAAAGTCCAGCAACAGTGATCAACATGGTCGCTGTAACCTGAATCGGATCTACCACTTTCGTAACCCGATCTGTGGCAATAATGTGTGCNCCAAACAGGAAGGCACAACCCACTGTCAACCANTCACCCAAGCCGAAATTAAGTTGNGGTGGNCCACTAATCCACCCTGCTCCAAAGGTTGCCANGAGGACCCCCAANATCGCAAANCGCGTCAACTTCTGCATCCCAAAGGCCACCCCAATCAGNGCGGTGAAAACTACATACAAACTGGTCAAGAAAGCNGAGACAGCAGGNGTGATGTCGGTGAGTCCCAGCATCTGTAGAATNAATCCACCCCACACAATGACGCCGAGCAACAAACCACCCTTCCACACCTCACGNTCCCTGAGTCCGCGCCATGTTTTGGGCACAAAGACAAGGAGAAGTAAACCAGCGATTGCGAAACGCATCATGACGAAGAAAACCGCCACATCATTCTCATCTAGCCCTGGTGCTGAATGAGCCGCAGCATCCAGTGATTGTTGCATCCAGATGAATGTTCCACCCCACAGGAGTGTGACACCAAACAACGCCATCGACGCTTTGCGAATCTCCTGCATGTTCACAGCCCCAAAACGTCTCTAATGACACTTCTGAACATGGCTATCGAACGCCGATGATCAATCACCTTGGCATGCTCCTTAGCCCGATGACCTAATTCCGCACGATTGGTATAGCAATGCTTCAATGCTTCACACCATGCTTGCAAATCAGCATGGGCAGGGACAATGATGCCCCCATTTCCAACAGCTTCGGGTTGCGCGCCAATGTCAACCGATACCGAAGGAACACCAAACAATCCCGCTTCATTGATGACGCGTCCCCAAGAACCCGTACTTCGAACTGTCAACAGATGAAGATCACAACTCGAGAAAACCTCACTCACAGGTGTGTGTCCATGACAAGTGGTGTTCGCAAATCTAGCCAAACCTTCGACATACGCTCCTCCGCCATAAACATCGAACTGAGCCTGGGGCCAGACCCTGGCAACGTACGGCAGAAGTCGTTGATAGAACCCATACCCCTTCTCTGGCGTGACGCCAATGATGGCAATTCGTGGCACATCAGAATCTGTTCTTGAGGCCAACCCCTGCTCTCGACACCCCTCTACATTTTCCACGGTACCAAACCGTTCTGCATAATCAACAGGCAGTGGTACATGAGCGCCCCTTTGTAGGGGGAACACTGCACCAATCTGGTCCAACAACCCCTGTCCTGCACCACAAACAGCCGTCGCATTGACTAGTGAAGATTTGTACAAATCGCGGTGATCAAATTGTAACTCATCGCGAACGAATACAATGTATGGTATCCCAAATTTTTGGAAGGCACGGGCCGCGCCCGCGGACCAATGTAGTTGAGTGACGCCTAACAGCAAATCACCAGACTTCTTCGCCTCCTCTACCTCGCTCTCCAAGTACCCTTCAAGCCATTTTGAGAACTTCCGATTTACACCACGAAGATGTCGCCGTTGAAACCCAACATTTGGTCGCCCTGACGATTTATTTCTCAATCTCCAAGCCAACCCTGACCATAAATCCTCGACGGGGAACGAACAAACATCTCTCTCCAATTCACTGTCATCTGTCAAAGATGTGACATCGCCACGATCAGAACTTTGGAACACTTTCACGGACCATCCATCTTCTCGCTCAACATCTTCTGATGGATGCAGTGGAATGTATTCTGGAGCATCTTCTGCATAGGGGCCCTGAATTGAGACTCCCTTCAGGAGAGTTGCAAGAGACATTTCGGCCCCACCCGCAGGTGGGTCAAGGTCCCGAAGCGCCGCAAGAATCCGGACACCCATGGCACTGCGGCACACTACGACCACATCAAATCGCCCCATGTTCACGAGCATTTCATGTCGAGTCGACACCGTCTTCAATAGGGCCGAGTTCGCCCGACCATGGGACAGTGCGTTGCCGTTGTAGGAACGGGCTACTGGGGCCGTAATCACGTTCGGACCTGGGCCGCATTGAAAGATGAGGGTGTCATTGAACGCCTCATCGTTTGCGACTTGGATGAAAACCGTGCTCGAGAATTGGCTGAGGAGTTTAATTGTGAATGGCACACTGACGCATTCACTCTGAAGGACACATTCGAAATCACAGCGGNTTCGATTGCAACTCCTACTCCTCTGCATGCGCCTTTAGCCATCGCCTTANTGAAGCAAGGTGTGGATGTATTGGTGGAGAAACCATTGGCCATGAATGAGGCNGAAGCTCAAACCACAGTTGAAACTGCAAAGTCGCATGGCCGGTTGTTGTGTGTGGGGCATCTCTTCCGCTACCACGTCGCCATCCGCAAAGCTGCGGAAATGATTGCAAATGGAGAAATTGGTCCAGTACTTCACATTGAATCTGAGCGCCTCTCAGTTCGTGAACCGCGCCCTGACATCGGCGTTATTGCCGCACTAGCCATTCATGACATGGACATTTGCCGAGATTTGATGGGAGATGTCGACCCTGAAGAAATCGATGCATTCTCCCTACCAAGCGAGATTGANGGCATTGAAGATCATGCAGTGATTCACATGCGATTNCCTTCGAATACCTGTGAAAATCCATTGGGNCCNTCTGCTCAAATCACAGTATCATGGAGAAGCCGNGTCCGTGGAAAGGTCCGNGAATTACGAATCATCGGCAGAGATGCATCATTACACATCGATTACCTAGATCATACTGGGCTTTGGATTCACAAACATCCCCAGAACATTCGAGGTCCAGANTGGGGTGGTTTTGGAGCGGCNCCNCGAGAGCGTGTTGAGATTGAAGGCGGTGAACCGAGTCTAACTGCCGAACTTCGAGCTTTCGCCATCGCATGCAANCTCCATGCTCAAGGCACACCATTCGACAATCTNAATATTCTCGCCCCAGGNGAGATNGGTGTCATTGGAATGCGGTTGGTNGAGTCTGCATTGCAGGCAACCAAAGAATGATGACAGATGGTTCAAGAAGTGAATCCATCTCGCGGGCTTCATGGCGATTGACTTGGCCGAGCCCTTACTCGGTGGCCTATACACCCTCTATGTCGATGCACTAGGNANCTCAGCCGCATGGTGGGTNGGACACATCACCCTGGTTGCCGGGGTTGCACTGTTCTACTGGATAATCGTCAATTGGAAAGAAATCTCGTATGGCTTCGAATTGACAGGTACACGACTTGTTGCTTACCTCGCTCTGATTGGAATGACCGTTGTACAAGTGATGGTGTATCAGGAATACTTCCACTTCCCTCTTTCAGGCGCATTCATTACTGCAGGTTCAACCAGTGCTTACATCTGGTGGCAGTGGTATCAAATGGAACCACAAAAGGTCTGAACCCAACGCATTCATGAGCCGTGAACGCCGCCATCCAATGGATGGCCACCTTTGGAGACCACCCCCCACTACCCGATTCATTGGAATCTCTCCTCTCGGATGAAACTGTATCGACCCTTTTCCTGAAGGCTGATTGCCCTCCAAGAGTGAAGGCTGGGCACATTACTGATTTGAGACTTGAAGAATTGGAATTACCNCCATGGGACAAGCCCACCCTTGAATCACTTGCAGATGAATTGGTAATGACCATCAAACAGCATGCTCACCGTTCTGATTGCTTTGTTGAAATTGAGCGTGAAGGATGCNGAATCGTACAAGCGGGGGATTTGAGAATCACNTGCGCTTGGCCCCCATTTTCAGAAGCATGGGAAATCACAGTTGTTCGACCCGTTGCACATTTNTCACTATCAGATTACGAACTCGANCCACGATTGATNAAGCGACTTTCCGATCATCACCGNGGTGTATTTGTTGTTGGCAAACCCGGCTCTGGAAAGACCACATTTGCACAAGCGATTGCAGCATATTTGGATGAAGAAATAGGAGCCATGGTGAAGACCATGGAATCCCCTCGTGACCTCCAAGTTCCCCAGCGTGTAACCCAATATGCTCCATTAGAGGGNAACTTGGAAAAAACNGCGGAGGTTATTTTCCTCGTCCGGCCTGATTTTGTAATATTCGATGAAGTCCGAAGGGCACGTGATTTCGAAATTTTTGCCGATGTNCGCTTGGCCGGCGTCGGNTTACTNGGCGTCACCCACGCAAATAGCGCNCTNGAAGCAGTCCAGCGTCTGATTGGAAAGGTCGAATTGGGAATGATAAGCCAGGTATTGGATACNGTAATCCANATCGAAAAAGGACAAATCTCCCAGGTTCTCGAGCTCAAAATGGTGGTTCGTGCCCCGAGTGGTATGGAGTCAGACCTATCTAGGCNGGTTATCGAAGTTCGCTCATTCCCTTCCAACAAGATGACCCATGAGATCTTTTCATTCGGCGAACAAATCGTTGTCGTCCCAGTAGAAGGTTCCGGCTCACAAAGTCCAGCTAAAAAATTGGCAGCCGCTGAACTTGCTAGACGAATTCAACGATGGACGGGNGCAAGGATCCATCACGTNGAGATGGCCTCTGACACCGCCGCCACGATATTCGTTGATGAAAGCGCAATTGGATCAATCGTTGGCCAAGGGGGCTCCGGTGTNCGTAGTATGGAAGATGAGTTNGGCCTGAAAATNAAAGTCAANGGCGCATCTGAAATGCCCCGTGGNACCAAAAAAATNGGTAGTAAAGCACCTGATTGGGACGTNCAAACCGAACGCTCGATGGGCGGACGANCATGGGAGCAAGGCGGCGGCGGACGNCGCGGAAGGAAAGGAAAACGCCGCCGTTGAAGTTCANCGAGTATCACGAAGCCTTCATGAGTGCGGCTTTGACCGATGAACCATGGGCGACGAAGCAGCGGGCAAGCCCCCTGTGGTCATTCTCCGTGAGGAAACGAACGTCACCAGTGGAACTGCNGTCCAGGAGAAATTAATCGCAGCAGCCCGTGTTTTTGCNGACTTACTCCGTCCCACCTATGGTCCACGCGGNCTCGACAAAATGATGTACAAAACTGATGGGACCACAGCGGTCACCAATGANGGNGCAAAGATTGTTGCTGAGTTGATGGTCAAACATCCNGCTGCAAAAATGTTCGTNGCNATGGCAGAATCTCAAGAAAACTCCTGTGGGGACGGCGTGACGGGAACACTCTTGTTGAGTGCCGAACTATTGCTTGAGGCNGGACGACTANTACAGAAAGGCCTCCACCCNCTCACCATCATTGAAGGTTACAATCAGGCCAACAAAATCGCCCTTGAAACCATCTCGAAACAGGCTACCAAAGGCTCGGTAGAAGACCTTCGAAACGTGGCCATCACCGCCTTGACTGGGAAGGGCGCNGAGGGTGCTTCAGAGCATCTTTCAGATATGATNGTTGAAGCTTTACAGACGGTAGATTCGGANCCCGATTACGTGACNATGCACAAGATCAATTCNGGTGGATTNTTTGACAGCAAAATTCTNCANGGGGTCGTGGTNCGTCGNCGAGTATTATTGGATGCACTACCTTCAGAGATNNTGGATGCTAAGGTGGCAACAATCAACGGAGATTTGGCACCACGTAAGCAAATCCGAAATGCCGAAATCGAAATCGAGGAAGCCAGTCAATTGGAAGCATTCCTTGCGGCTGAAGAGGCATCTATCGAGGACTTAGCCAAGACATTGCTCGCATCGGGAGCCAACGTATTCATTTGTACGGGAACAGTCAACAAAGGNCTCCTACATCATCTGATGCGGGCGGGTTGTTTCGTTGCTGGAGAATTTGACGATCGTGAATTGAGAAACACCTCATTGGCTACNGGCTCAAGAATCATCGAACATCTCAAAGATTTGTCATCTGATGACATTGGTACAGCCGGCCGATTGGTTGCTGAACGCAAGGCTGCAACCGATCAAGTCGAAGATTTGATTCGTCTTGAAAACTGTCCCACACCCAAAGTAGTNACATGTGAAATTGGNGGNGCNAACCATCTCGCTGCCGAGGAAGCCATNCGNGCATTGCACGATGCGTTACGAGCAACGGGNCTNGCNATGCGAACCAACAGCCTCGTNGANGGNGGCGGTGCAACCCACATGGCGTGCGCNCTNGCAATTCGTGAAGCTGCAGAACNTGAACCTGGTCGCAATCGGTTGGCGATGGAAGCATTTGCACGCTCTCTNGAAATCATTCCATCNACCCTTGCTTTGAACACNGGAGCCGACGCATTGGATCGNGTTTTGGAACTTAGAGCAGCACACCGTAATGGAGCATCATCAGCGGGGATCCGATCAGATGGNACCGTTGGGGACACGGGTGCGAAAGAAGCTGCAGCCGCCATAGANNGCGCCATTTCAGGGGCTACGGAAACCTGCTCAAGTATGCTCAGAATCGACCAAGTTGTTTCTGCACGTGGCGATTGAGACACCATCGGGTTCAAGTGCGGCCATACATTGGATGGTTAACGGGTTCCACTCATGGTTGACCTTACCCAGCCGACCCTAGCCAGTTCNGTTCCGGGGAAGGAAGGTGCAAATGCCCCGCGAGCCCTCATTTCTGTTTACGATAAAACCGGAGTGACCGCNTTCGCCACCACNTTGACAGCGATGGGCTGGCAAATTCTCTCGACAGGTGGAACTGCGCGGCTNTTACGCGAGAACGGTGTCAATGTCACAGACGTTACAGACGTCACCGGTCANCCCGAGGTTTTTGATGGCCGTGTGAAGACACTACATCCAGCCATTCATGCNGCAATCTTAGCTCGTGGCGACAATCCGGATGATATGGCNACACTAGACGAATTGGGTTACCCGCGAATCGANCTGGTTGCAGTCAATCTCTATCCATTTGAAGCGATTGCCGCANAAGACCCACCGGTTAGCGAATCAGATTTGATTGAGATGATCGACATCGGTGGACCTACACTTGTTCGCGCNTCCGCCAAATCGCATGCGGATGTTTTGATNGTAACCAATCCCGATGACTATGGTGAACTGTTGGAAACATTACAGGAAGCCAACGGGGACCCCAATGCAGTCGACATGACTACTCGCCAACGCTTGGCANTGACCGCCTATCAGCGAACAGCCGCTTACGACGTTGCANTGGCCAATACNCTCGCNCATCGTTTGGAATCTTTGGAGGAGGTAGCGGCAGAAGTGTTGCCCGAGAAACTCTTGGTNTCAGGGGGCGCTCAACAAGCACTNCGTTATGGCGAAAATCCACATCAACCCGCNGCATTCTACCCTGGAAACACCATTGGAGAAACACCCAGTGGTTTGGCCGCTGCCGTGCAACATGGCGGAAAAGATCTGTCATTCAACAATTATCTCGATTTNGANGCAGCCCTCCGTTTTTGCCGATCTTACATCGGTTCAGAATGGGCCGAATGGTCCCATTGTTGNGTCATCATTAAGCATACCAATGCATGTGGTGTTGCGATNTCCACCAATCAAGTTGCAGCNTGGGATGACGCCTTGGCCAGTGACCCGGAATCAGCNTTTGGNTGCGTCATCGCATTCAACACACCCGTNACAAAATCNACTGCTGAGAGAATTGGAGATCACTTCGTTGAATGTATTATCGCCCCAGGTTACGAAGACNAAGCCCTTGAGATTCTTTCCGAGAAAAAGAACCGCCGAATGCTGACCTTAGCNGGCATGACTTCACTGGATATGCAAACGCAATTCCGACAAATCGANGGAGGNTGGCTTGCACAAACTGAGGGCGCCCCTGTCATCAACTGGGCCGAAGTAAAGTGCGTAACCACGGCACAGGCCGACCCCAACGAAGTTGATTTAGCTCGTTTTGGCGTTGCTGTCTGCGCCCAAGTAAAGAGCAATTGTGTTATTTTCATTCAACCCACAGAGACAGGTTTTGCAACCGTAGGTATCGGCCCAGGCCAAACGAGTCGTGTGGAAGCAGTTCGTATTGCAGCCCGTAGGGCTGGTGAACGTGCTAAAGGTGCAATGACGGTCTCTGACGCATTCTTCCCCTTCCGTGATGGGATTGACACCAGCCACGAAATCGGGATCACCGCAGTCGTTCAGCCAGGTGGTAGTATTCGCGACCAGGAAGTGATTGAAGCAGCGAATGAACACGGTATGACGATGTTGTTTACCGGTACACGGTTATTCAGGCACTAGTGAATGGCATGCGCCATCATTCGTTGTTTGGGGGCATTGGAAAAGTGGTGGCAATGG
>NZXM01000053.1 GCA_002701965.1 Methanobacteriota archaeon
TTTCTCACAGGGTCTCGCGCATTTCTTTCGATTGGATCACGAATTGTTTGGTCTTGGTACTTTGCCAGTGCCCGCTCACACCATTCTGTTTGCTCTTTTTGTTCAAATCCATATGCTTTCACCAATGCGGCTGAAGATTCCTGTCCCGCTTGCATGGATATAGCTGAAATTCTAGCATCATTTGCAGCGTCTGCGAGCCATTCGTAACCAGCCAAATAACCCAGATAACAGACCATGGCGTTGACACAATTGTAGGTGAATAGTTTCCTTGTCAATTCCCGTTCGAAGTCAGGCATTTTTTGGAAGCCTTGAATCGNAAAATCAGTTTTCAGCACATCGCCATCAAGTGGTAAGGTCCAATGGTCTTGAATCTGTACAGTGAGCGGGTGTTGTGTATCCAGTGGTTCGATACANGAACGTAGGACTTGGGCTTGTGCAATNCCCAATTGTTCAACAATTAATTTNNATTGTTTTTCTGTCGAATTCTGCATCAATGCCTCCCGTACGGCAAATGCTGGCCGGGGATGATTTTCTGCCAAAATCAAATCCAACNTNCCGTCTTCCAATCGTTTGCAGAGTGGCACANGGATTTCTTCTGCCCAATTNAGTAAATGGGTCGCACCCATCGATGTTAGAATCAAGTCGGNACGGGCCAGAATTGGTTCAAGGTTTTCTGAAGTGTGGAACACCCCCTCAGCTTGAATCCATTCGGTTTCCTCAGTTGAAAGATTGAATGTACTCCAGCCTCCATTTTGGCGNAATGCATTGATTGATTCAAGATGTGTATCGACNAATGAGAATGACCAACCTGCACGGGACAACAGCTGTGCCAAAAATCCACGACCCACTTTCCCGGCTCCGAAGATGACGGCATGTGGCGTGCGTTGAGCCAATTTTGCAATTCCAAGGGCACTTACTTCCGAACCAGCCTTGAATATCGCATTTCTTCGCTNNACCAGTGAAGGAGCCATGGCTAAACCCCCTCCAATCCACAATTTACCTTCNGGAAATTTTTGTCNCAAAGTGTNTACTTCAGCATCTCGTATGTCTTGTGCTGAGTCAAATCCAACAGAGGTGGCATTGTACGAAAGGGCCGGAAGAGTACCCAGAGGTGGCAACCAACTGAGNCCTTGAACGGGNTCTGCTCCGACCATNCCCACGTGCTCACTGGTATTCGCCAAATTGAATGTNACACCTTCTGGGANGGAAAGGCCGAGAACACCTGCGGTCAGGTCATCGCACCCACAGATGACTTCAACACCTTCGGGGATTCCAGACAATTCGGATCCTTGTTTACTGACCAAACCAATGACNTCCTCGGGGAGATGCAGGTGTGATTCAGCAATGTATCCACGCATTGAGCGCGAATCACGCGCAATGATTCCGGTGAGTTCCCAGTTGTACAAATCCTTGAGTTGAATTGCAATACCTTCCCTGATTGGCCCATATTCGGATTCCCATTGAGCNAGGCGTGAAGGGACCCAAGCCCTGGTTTGAGGCAATTGATGACTTCCCTCTGTGGGGCGCTCACAATCTTTGGGTAACGCTTCATGCCAGGGGATGATTCTTCCACAAATTTCGCCATCCCGAATCACAATAGCTGAGGGGCCATGAGCAGTAATTCCAACTCGCTCAATTTGAGTTTCCTTCGTTTCTAGCCATGCTCGCAAGTTCGGCCACAGCCCTTCTTGNGATGGCCATTGATGCATTTCCCATGATGAATCCGTATTCAGAAGTAGTACTTTGATGGCGGTACTCCCAACATCGATGCCCAATGTCTGTCCGCCAGGCATATCCTGCGGAGTACGAACGGGTTCATTGCAAGTTCTCTGCCTTGTCCGGCCATGAGATGGGTGTCCAATTCAGGATCGATTGTCCCGGTTCAAGGTCGAGGAAACGCTCTGGTGAGTCAGACTGTGCTACAGTGAGCAGGTACCCCTGCATCGTATTTTCAACAGCGGCTTTGAAGAATCTACGAACATCTTCTGCTAGGAATGCTGTGGCCTGTAAACGGCCACCTCGTATCCAGTGCTCATCTTCGTTTGGAATAACGGTGCCTATTCGAACAGCGATGGTTTCGATGCCATGAACCCGTGCATACATTTCGGCCAAGACTTCTGCGTAGATTTTCGAGGCACCATATGTAGAGGTCGGTGCAATTCCATCTTCGATCCGAATCAATCGTCCATGCATGGGGCCTCCTTTCGCGAAGAGTGGTTCAAGCCCGACTTGTGCCAACCCACTTGAGGCCACAATGATTCGGTTGACTTGAGATGATTTTGCACATCGGAACATCGTAGTTGTGGGCTCGATATTGTTTCGAATCATCGAGTGATCATCATTGGATGGGTTTGCATCAGCAGCAAGATGAATGAGGCAATCAGCATCTTCAAGAGTAGCCATCAATTCTTCATCAGAAACTGTGGTTAAATCCATTTCAAAATCAACGCGGCTCCTCGCATTTTCATCATCGGTATTTCTTCCAGCTTTGAGCCAATCTGCATATGGCCGATCGATCCCGATTACGTCGTGGCCCAGTTTGGCAAGATGATCATACACAATGCCTCCAATCAGGCCTCCGGACCCCGTAATCGCCACACGCATAGCCCGTCGAAGCGCTTCTCAGTCAAGAGTTTGCTTCCAAAGCGGCATCCGTCACACTCATGACTGAAACGCGGCCGTAGGCCGCGCGATGTCCGACGTCTTTGAGGCGGAACTCGCGCCATCCGGCGATATCAAGGCCGGTTGGATTGATTTGGGCAAGAAGGATTTGTTCCGTGATATTTGGGTGGTTATTTTCTACCTTGGACTCATGCTTCCTTATGCATTCGTCGGTCTTTGGATCGGGACGGTTGCGAACAACGAGTTCCAGCTTCCAATCAAGGATATCGCACTTGCTGTAATGCTGCTAAAAATCCCATTTTTCCTGAGACTGGTTTGGGCTCAGCCTGTCGAGCGATTTGTCAACCTACCCTTGGGTCGCCGACGAAGTTGGATTCTTTTTGGAACCATTTTGCATATCGTCTTGATNGTTCCACTTCTCTTCATTGACATCCGAACTGCAACATGGGTCTTCGTTGGCATTACGTTTGTAGCCCTGATTCCCCGCTTATTCGCCGAACAAGCTGTAGCTGGGATGATGGCCGAGAGTATCCCGAAACTGGGTCGCTTCAACTCAGGAATCAATCTTGCATACCGTGGAGGAGGNCATATTTTGTTACTGGCAATGGGTTGGTTGACTTCGAATTCAAGTCCGTTTGTCGAAAGTACNGCCACCGATTGGGATACCATACAGATGATTGGACTCATCACTGCCATGGTGACAGCATTCTTTGCAGTTGCAATCACCTTCNTGATGAAAGAGGGNGAAGCGATTCGCGGCCCTGATTCTCAGAAGAAACGTCGAGTTGCAAAGACCATGCAAGATGCAATCGAGAATGTCGATCTTGCTTTCCCAGAATCGAGCACCACCATGAACCGAATGCTTGCCGCAATGCGAACAAGAACCGCTTGGGTTGTGTTGTTCCTGTGTTTCCTCATTCCATTGGGCGATGGATTCGAAGGCATGTTCATGTTCTACATGCGTGATGTCCTCGGTTTTGATGCCGGAGAAGCGATTCTTTGGGCGAATATCTTCATCTTTGCCACTTATCTCGGTCTATTGGGTCCATGGCTTTCCGACCATTATGGCCGTGCCAAGGTACTGCGATGGTCAGCCATGGGTTCTGTTGTCTGTTATCTTGGCTTGAGTGGGATGATGCTTGCAGGTGCACCAGAAATCGCACTTCTCGTCATGTGGATGCCAACACTGATGATTACGGATTGGCTCATATTCACCTTCATCACCACTTGGGCCGAAGTCAGTGATCCTCGCTTGGGTCCAACACACATGGCATTGTATCAGACCACACAAGCTGTTGCAGCAACTTTTGTTTGGTTTGGTTTGGGTGTTTTCCTGATTTATGCAACGGGTGGCGCATATTGGTTGATTTTCCTCTTGGCTTGTCTGGGTCCAATGATTGGTCTTAGCCAATTCCACAAACTCAAACTTGGGGACGAATATGGTGAAGATACACTTGACATTCGCGAAGAGATTTCCAAGATACAAACCAAGTTGGCTGGAATGCCATGGGGAGTTGAACCAGTCGACAAAGCCACTCGCCGCCGTTTAGCATTGGGGACAGCAATGGCCGGTCTCATCATTTCCGTAGCACTATTTACAGGTCCGTTTGTCTTGCTCAATTGGGAGTCAGAAGAGACTACTGAAAACTGGGACCTTCTTGGCTGGAATGAAACCTCCATCACCTTCGAAACCATCGCATTGATTGGGGTTGGAGGCAATGTACCTGCTACAATTGAAATACCCACAACTGAAGGTGGCGTATTTTTGGGTACATTTAGTGTATCTTTAGAAGGGAATCAATGTCAATTAGGTCCACCAAGTTGGACAACCACATTCTCAATGCCTGATCGTGGGAACTTCTCTGATGGGACAAATGAGTCTAACTTCATCGCAGATGATTGGGAAGGTAATATGGAGATTGACTTCGACACATTTAGGCCAAATTTGACTAACTTTGATTCAGAAGATGCTCTAAGAGTAGAATTAGATCGAATTAATGGTGAAATTTGGTGGGGTCATGGCAGGGGAAGTTGGAATCTGAGAGTAGAGATGACAGACACTCCTTGTGCTAATCTTGGGCAAGCCAATTTCCGAGTAAATGTGACTGCATATCACTTGATTATCCCCTCGACAGATCCAGATTCAGGGATGGTGGAAGTATCCAGCCAAACTACGGTGACCAAACATGAATATGGGGAAGCAGTCGGGGTATTACTTGGATTCCCTGTCCTATTGGCGACTCCAATTCTTGCTTGGGTTGGTGGTCGAGACCCTGAAACCATGTTGAGATGATTACCACTCAGCATGACTTCCATCTGGGTGATTCCAAACGGTTGGGGGATGAGGATTCCACATGTCCATGTGTTCGTCAATGCGCTCTTCCAATACCTCGATGCCCAATCCAGGACGAGAAGAAATTTCGACATGGCCCATTTCAATGGAAAACGGCTGAGATAGCAATTCGAAGGCCCAATTTTGTCCACCTCCTGGTGCACCTCCACCCGAACCGGCCCCTCCGAGGGATTGGAACTCCTGAATCAAATGCGCAGGACTTGTCGCGGCCACTTGCATGGAGGCGGCAAATTGGACCGGGCCGTACGGGCAATGTGGTGCCATTGCAACTTGTGCTGCCGACGCCATTGCCCCAATCTCTACACTCGCTCGTATCCCGCCCACCATACTCACATCCGGTTGAATGATATCCACCACTGGAGAAGGGAGGAGATGCTCAGCAAAGGCATGAGCACTGCGCAAACGCTCACCCGTAGCAATGGCGACAGGTTGTGCAGTTCGCAGGGCTCGCAAATCTGCCAAATGCGAGGCGCTACCATCGGGCAAGCATGGTTCTTCAATGAAGAATGGGTCATACTTCGATAGCGCGTGAATGGCTCGACGTGATGCAGCAGGGGTCAATCGACCGTGCAAGTCGATGGCGAGATCAACCGCGGGTCCAACCGCGTCTCTCACCGCACTGACAACAGCCTCCATTTCATCCAACTGAACTCTAGAGATGACATCAGGAGTGGGTCCAGCAGGGCTCACCTTGACTGCAGTCATGGAATTGGATATTGCCTCTTTTGCGGAATCTGCAAATTCCTCTGGACTGCGACCCCAAAGGTTGCGGTATACACGTACGCGCTCGCGCACGCGACCCCCGAGCAAATCGTGAACCGGGGCTCCCAGCAGCTTTCCCTTTAGGTCCCACAGCGCCATCTCGAGTGCAGAAAGCGCAGTCTCCAAGACAGGTCCGTCCCTCCAAAATCGATTCTTTCGCTGAATTTGAATCAGATTTGTAATGTCATGAATGGGGCTTCCTTCGACTCTTTCTCCGATTGCATTCAATGCTTGTTCGACCTCTTGGTGAAGGTCTCCAATGGCTTCACCCCAACCCACTTCGCCATCATCGGTTTCGATTCGAAGCATCAACCAACGCGGTGGACACCGAACACAAACAGCAGAACGAATCGTGGTCACGTAGCATTGTGCCGATGTTGGAGTTCCATGAATATGTCCCGTGCACGCTGTGCCTCATTTCCAACCCAATCTTTGGTGTCAATCTCTTCTTGACTCAAGTCAGAACCACATAGATTCGCACCCATTCCAACGCACCACGCTCCAGCATCAAGCCAAGTCCAGATACTTTCATTGTCAATGCTACCCACTGGGATCCATGGAATTCTTACATCGACTAAATCCTCTGAAATCCATTCAGTCGATGGAAATAGCTTGACAATTTGGGCTCCAGCCTTTTGTGCGATGTGAAGTTCAACAAGATTACAGACTCCAGGAATTGCTAGAATATCATTTGCATGACAATCCTCAACCATGCCTTCGGGGAATGTTGGTGATAGCGCAAATTTAGCCCCTGCTTCAGAACAAGCTTTGATCTGACTACGTTCGAGTATGGTGCCGACTCCAATCTGAATTGTATCTGGTAATTCTGTTCGCAATCTCTGAATGATTTGCAGCGCATCCTTACTGTCGAGTGAAACTTCAATCGCAGTACAACCTATCTTTGCCAATGCAATTCCTCTATCAAATAATTTCGAAGGATTTTGGCCACGAAGGATTGCGATGATACCTGCCTTTTTCAAGCGGTTTTTTGTAGAAACCAATGGACTCAATTTCTCACCTATATTGTCAGAGTACGGTTCTCTGTTTGGTCCCATTTACGGAGTTCTTCAAATGCATCGAGTTCATCTCGACTGACTAGAGAAACGTCCCCTTCTGTTCTTTGACTGAGAGCCGCCAGTAAATCTCCACGCATCGCCCCAATCAAAGGGGAAACTGGTCCATGCCCATGCTCACTGAGCGCATCGAGGAATCCTGCAAGCCAAGCATCCCCCCCACCGAGAGGTTCGATTGGTGTGTGAATGATTGCATCTTTTTCGGTTGAATCAAGGCCGAACGCATGAGCCACAACAGACCATCGGCGCTGGGTGTTTCTGCTCTCAGGTCGTTTGAATGTACAACACAAATGTGGAATTAGAAAGCGTCGCCGTAGTTCTGCCAAAGCTTCGACATTTTCTTCGTAATTTTCGGGTTTTTTTATCCCCTCGATAACAGCAATTCGAGAAAGGCTTTCAGCAGAAAGAATCAGTACATTGAACATACGCATTCGAGGCCGAATGATCTCCCATAGTGTATCGATAGTACCCAATGCAGGGCGATGATTCAGATCCATCGCAATAAGAGTACCGTCCAATTCTGCAAAAGTCAATGCTCCGCCCCAAGCTGAGCGTGGCCTCTCTCCCAGTAATGGCGTGATTCCACTCATGACCAACCATCTTGCCCCACTAAGCAATGTCCTCCAATCGAAGTCTCTGGGATTGAGATGAGCAAAGCCTGAGTCCATCCTGTCATAGACAACCGAACTCGCCTCTGAATCAATCATATAGCGCCCAATACCACGTTTAGAAAGTTGGATTTCTAGATGGACATTTGCCTCACTGGCTGTAGAATGGATTATTGTTTCTTCTTCCGGTAGGACACTGACCCAAGCAGAAGTGGTACCTATTCGCGCCAAGGCGCAAGCGACATTGAATTCAGCACCACCGGGTGTAATCACGCCTTCTGATTCTCGCAGCATCGCTTCGCCGAAGCAAACGATACGTCCAGGTGGGGCAGGCATGTACCTCGCAAACGATACTGGGTCTAAACTATTCCAATGTCCATCTCAACAAACCAATTGCGCCACCCATGCCCATCAGTTCTTCTCCAGCATCGTGATCTGCACTGGCTTGCACAACTTGACCACCATTGGCGCGTACACTGGCCGCGACTTCTGTCCAAAACAATTCACTCCGTAATAAGCCGGCTTCAATCACTAGTGTTTCAATCGAGCCTTGCTCGGCAGCTCTTTCCAGTTCTGTTTGACCATAAGCCACAGCACCTCTTGTCGAAATACGCTTCAATCCCTCTTCGATTAATTTGGCTTGCTTCGCCATTGCGAAATCACCGAGCATGGCATCGGCAGTCCCTTCACGCATCACTTCATTGGCGGCAGATCGTCCTCCAATACTGGTTGGCACGTTGAGGGTCCGGTGTCCAACACCGGTCTCTTTCAGGTATTTTTCGAATTGTTCACGGGCCATCCCTGGTCCACAGATGACCACCGGAATGTCTGCAGAGATGGCTTTGGAAGCTTGTTCGGCGATCTTGGTTAGGAATTCTTTTCGCACCTCAGCTGATTTTGCTTCACGCTTCCCTCCGCCTCGTAGAGTGAATGTATCACCGACTTGCCTCATTCCATGTTGAGCGATTTCGAAGAGCAGGATTTCATCACTTTCGACCACAGCGATGGCAACTCGTCCTCTTCCCCCCTCTTGGATAGAATCTGCCAGCAGGTTCCTGTCAGTTTCTGGAATTCCTCCTAGCCATGTGATTTCAATTTCATCTCGAGGGCTGACGGCATGTGTGTGGTGGCTTCCCTTGTCCATCTTCGCTTCACAGATGATGCCATGGATTCGTAAGTTGTCTGTAAATGGTTGGAACTCAGTGGTCTCTGCATCCAAAACAATCCACATTGGCTTTCTATCTGCAGACTTCGCCCTACCTGAAGCCTCAGTACCCGTACTTTGGTCGCGACGATATCCCATCATGCCTACCTTGCAGCCGGGTCGAACCATTTGGTTTAGAACCCACAAATCATCTTCGAATTGAATCCGGAGACGAACCCCATCATCCATTCGTTTGACTTGCTGCATATCATGCACCTGAGTTTGTGAACAAGCGATACATTGCATCTTCGATAGTTTCAGATTCTCCGCTTTGTTTGTGATGCCATTCCACGATGCCATTTGGCTGAATCAATACATAAGCAGGCGTCCCAGTCATGTGGAATGCAGCAATCCAGTATGTGTCTCGGTCATCGAAATACGTCCAATTATGGGGGGAACCGGGGCGCTCATTGCAATTGTTCCGGTCATTGTTACAACCACTGAAATTACTTTCATCTTGGAATGCAGCAATTTCTTCAAGACTGGAATTGGACCATGAGAAATTGATGACAAATGTNANAAATTCAACTTGNTTACTGTAATTTTCATGTAACTGACTCATCATTTCACCACCATTCCAACAATGGCCACAATCGGTTGCAGCGAATTGGATGAGTANCCACTTGTCACTCTGGTTGAANATTTCTTGACTNGACCAGTTGTTCCACGCACCATTCATGCTGCGAGCCATACCCTCNATCAGAGGNAGGGTCTGANTCTCATACGTACCCTCNTCGACAGTTGTTTCATTGGTGGTNTTATTCTCAACGACAGTCNCGTTCGNCGTGGAGTTTTCACCTCCGATNTCNATCGCNCAATCCTCGCCGATATCGTCATCAGTGCAGCCNTCAAAGTCAGAGTAATCNGGNTCNTCTGAACCCAANCANCCNGAAANCGGNGCNANTACAAACAAAANNNCAAGCAANATTCCNGTTCGCATNGAATCACCTCAGCCGAACATACCGAGAAGATTNCCATCTTCGTCCATGTCCATATTTTCTGCAGCAGGAATTCTTGGTAAGCCCGGCATGGTCATCATCGTTCCACAAACAGCGACGATAAATCCAGCACCTGCATTCAATCNGAGNTCNCGAATGGGNAGGGTAAATCCGCTCGGNGCACCCAACTCTTTCATCTCATGTGAGAATGAGTACTGTGTTTTGGCCATACAAACCGCAAGATTACCATATCCCCAATCCTGAAGTGTTTTCAATTCCTTCATTGCTTTCGGTGCCAAATCAATACTGGCCGCACCGTAGACATTGGTNGCAATNCGCAAGATCTTNTCTTCAATGGGGGCATTGGGGCCAAACAGTGGTTCGAAAGGACGNCCGTCGGCTATGTGTGATTGACATGCAGTCACCACGGCACGNGCNANATCNGCACCGCCTTCACCTCCATCTGCGTGTACTCTGGANATGACAGCATCCATGGCTCCCGCCTTCTTTGCTTCATCCAATAAAGTCTGAACTTCAGCATCCGTATCGGTCGGGAAGATGTTTACACTCGCAATGACAGGGACACCAAANCGTGACATGTTTCGGATGTGGCGTGCTAAATTGGTNGAGGCACCCAATTGAACAGCCTCGATATTTTCCTTNGCGATTTCTTCGGGTCTTGGTCTTGCACCACCGCCTGTNCTGAATCCTCCGCCATGCATTTTCATACTGCGTACGGTCACATTGACCACNACACAGTCTGGTGGTGTTCCNCTGGCTGCGGCCTTGATATGCATCATCTTTTCAGCGCCCATNTCAGCGCCAAATCCTGCTTCTGTGACCACATAATCTGCGACACCNAGTGCGATTCTGTCGGCGATGATACTGGAGTTGCCNTGGGCGATGTTTGCGAATGGACCTGCATGAATGAATGCAGGATTGTTTTCGATGGTCTGAACCAAGTTTGGCAAGAAGGCCTCTCTTAGCAAGAGNGCCATCGGTCCAGCNGCNCCAATATCGTCTGCTTTNACGGGGTAACCTGAGCGGCTTTCGGCAACCACAATTTCGCCAAGTCTGTGCCGTAAATCANCATAATCNGAAGCCAGTGCAAGGATGGCCATGACCTCGGAGGCGGCAGTAATGTCGAATCTTTCTTCACGAGCGACACCATTTTTCGGCCCACCCAATCCAATGGCNACATTTCTCAGNGCGCGATCATTCATGTCAATGACGCGTGGCCANAGAATTCGGTTGGTGTCAATATCTGATTCATTTCCAAAATAGATGTGGTTATCCAACATCGCAGAGCATAAGTTATGTGCACTGGTTACGGCATGTAAGTCACCAGTAAAGTGGAGATTGATGGCCTCCATTGGNAGNACCTGGCTATTCCCNCCACCCGCGGCACCTCCTTTGATTCCAAAGACNGGGCCCATGCTTGGCTCGCGTAAGGTNCAAGTCGCATTTTGGCCAATTCGATTTANTGCTTGAGTGAGTCCAATTGTAGTCACAGTTTTNCCTTCACCAAATGGTGTTGGGTTGACACTGGTAATCAGGACATATGCNCCTCTCGTNGCCTCGAATTTTGATTTCAANCCGTCCCAGGTAATTTTGGCCATCCCACGNCCCATCGGAATCAGTTCGTCAACACCAATTCCAACCTTCCAAGCAATTTCTTCAATCGGGGCTGGTGAAGCCGCATGTGCAATCTCAAGGTCTGTTGCCATGAACNGGCTGTTTCGCTCCCTNTATTCAAGCATTCATGGCNTTTCGCACCGTAGGTGCGCATCCGTTTGTTTTGTGAAGGAGTGGGTGCACGGGTATCTGAGGCGCATGAGGNTACGTTATGCCGTGGCTGGCAAACCGATTCACCACACACTCTCTCCACTCNTGATGTCACTTGTTTCTTCACACATGCGTCAACAAGGATTGGANTTGGATATCGTTGAGATNCGTCTCNTCGATTCGGATGATGTGAATACTCCCATGGCTTGGGCCTGGGTTACAAAAAGTCCTGCTCAAACAGAAATTAGCAACCGTTTGTATGGNGATATTTCCAATCGTAAATCNTTTTCGAGATTGATGGGCATCGCGGAAGAAATCGTGAACTCTGAAATCGAAATTAAATCTGAACTCATGCCGTTTGGCGAATCGTTTGTTCCCTTCTCTACCGAGCCGCGAAAAACCGTACGGGGGCAAACGGAATCATGGATTTCTTTGACCAGTCCACTGAAGCACATGTTGTCGACTCGTTCAGGGGTTCATCCCATTGATTCTAGTCTTGAAAATGGAGCCGTTAATCAGCTACGTTGGAATGGTGACCATTGGTATTGTGCAGGGACGGATGGGCGAGGTTTGGTTGCAGTNGCAAGACACTTTGGTTTTGATTTTANCAAGGAGGNTGTCGAATCCCCTCTCCTCTGTTTGNATGGTGGAGGNGGGGCGGCTCGCTCATGTGCAGCNGCATGGGTCTCAAAACGGTGGTAAAATTTGGTCTACNGGNGGNAGAAGACCTCTTGGAAATAGGGGCCCTTGGGCAAGCNATTTGATTGAAGGAGANTCTGTTGTNGATCACGTTGGAAAACGATTGATGATCGATTTCGATTTGGACCCTGGGAATCCGNNATCCATGCCCTCAGTNTCAACGGACTTGCATGTNATTTCATCATANAATTCTGAGCNANGCCANNANATTGTTGAGCAAACGGATATNGGTATCAGCGTGGATGGACGCTGGTTACTNGCNGCACAACANCTCTGTGCTTGGGTNGATTTGTTTGAGCCAACNNTTGCACAACATATGCCNGGTTTGGCACAAACGATGAGTTGGTTGTCATCGCTNGAATCCGCCCTNAGGGCGGATTGAACCTTTGAGCGTTTAATTCAAGTGTGACNGTTTGCACACAAGGCACATGACGACCTCTCGNAAGGCACTGGTTCTTTGTGCAATGTTACTATTTGCTAGTCATACGAGTGGCGCATCGGATTCTGATTTCAGTGAAGTGTTTGAAGAAGGTAATTTCCCTGCAAGTTCACATGGCCTGATTTGGTCTGACCAAAACAANGTCACACATTTCGGACAAATGTACTATCCAGCAACTACACANGGNACGGCGACACCTATCGACAATACATCTGGNCCNTATCCATTGCTGATCTGGATTGGTGCAGACGGTGAAGCGAACGATCAGTACGATTGGCTAGGGATGTACTTGGCCGAAGCTGGATACATCACAATCGTTCTCCCTCCAGATTGGAATTCAGCAGATACACAAAATCAATGCCTNTCGATTCTNTATTTGTGGTATCGATTGGAATACAATCACAACAATGGGAGTTTCCAAGGNGATCCTGAAAATATGCGTGATTCTTTNGACTTAGACCACTGGGGTATTGGTGGCCATGGTTTGGGTGCTAAACAAGCNGCACAATGCCAGATGATTTTGTCTGGGGCTTGGAGCGAATTCGTTGCATTGCCTTTGCCCACGGCTCTTGTCGCATTGGGCCTAGAAAATGTCAATACTGACATTACAGATGAATCATTGGGACCTTCTCCTGAACCCGGAATGGGGTTGTATCTCACCGGGACCTTNGATAACTTGGCNAAGGCCAATACGAATGTGGAGCAGTGGTTGGATGAGCAACCCATTNCGTGGCACTACATGTCCGTCATAGGTGCAAANCACGTCCANTATCAAGACGAATCNGGTTGGTGGGATGGTTTCAACGANGGTACTGCAACCATGAATAGATCATNCCAGCATGAGCACGCATTGAGTCACATCTTACCTTATCTAGATTTAATGCTCAAAGGTGAGCATGAGCAATGGCTACAAGCNACCAACCGTGAATCCAACTGGCANGCTCCCTCGGACTCTGATGCCTANATCTACGAGGATTTAACGAATGCTCGATTTATGCCAATGGAATCAAANCAATCTGATATCAACGAACTGGATGGCAATATGGGTCGGNTGGTTTCAGTCACAACCAATATCAGTCACCGAAATGGAGGTCTGCCGATNGGGACNACGNTAATTTGTACAATTGAAGAGGGTGGNGANTGGTGGGACCCTGCCGATTATGCAGATTTCGAGATNAATTCCACAGGAGTATTCACATCATCTGTNGANAACGGTACTCATTCTGAGACTTATTGTGAGGTGCCTACCGAAGGAATCCCTCCAGGAAACCGTTCGATACGNATTGATACCAATTGGTTTGGCATGCCTTCACACATAGAGGTTGATTTTTATCGAGAGAATCGAATCCCNGAACAAGTNTCACCATTGCCCTCGATTCTCGTGCCACANCATGGNTCTGCGAGNATTGCATATTCAGATTTCATNATCGATCCAGATGGGACAGTCCCACTGGTTGAATTGGCACCACACCTTCCAACTNCGAACCAAATGCACTGTTANATTGAATCNTCACAAATTGTTTGCGAGCATACAGGATTGCCTGAATGGGAGGGTACTGAGATTCTAAACATCACAGTTCAGGATCGCTATGATGACACATATTTCTCCCAATTTAATCTGAGTGCAATCGTCGTACCNGTGGATGACTCTGTTGTCAAAATCAGTGATTTCCCCTCCGTTCAAATGGAGGAAGACAGTCAAGCCTTTGTGTATAATTTCACGAATTACTTTGAGGATCCTGAAGGTGCCAATGTCACNATACTAAACGCCTCATCTTCGACAGGGTTGAATCTTACTTGGACAGAATACAATGTGGCCATTGTTCCATTCATCAATTGGNATGGAAATACGACGATTGAGGTCTATGTTTGGGATGGNACTAGCGCACCCATCGAGGCAATAATCGACGTCGAGGTTACCCCTGTCCCCGATGCNCCTCGAATCAATATGACGCGAATCATTGTCACCGAAGATACTCCACTGGAGGTTCCACTTTCCGAACTCGGTTGGGATGAGGACGGTGACGAATTGATGTTTGAAGTCAGTGGTTCACACAACCATGTGGACGTCCTGGTTCTGAACAATGTCCTTCGCATAGTGCCGTCTGATGACTGGACAGGCCTTGCAGATGGTTGGTATTTGACTGCAATTAGTGAAGACGGCAATGTAACAGCTCCCATCGAATTTGAAGTGGTGGGTGTAAACGATCCGATTCAGGTGACGTGGGGGCCACTAGAGACACCTCTCGATGCCGAATTCATCATTGCAATCCACGACCCTGATGATTCAACACCGTGGGTTGTACAGATTCGCTGGGATGGTACTGTTTGGGAAGAGTTTGCTGCAGACTGTATGGCCAGTGACCCCAGTGCACAGCTCCCCAATGATTGGGAATGCAAGATCGTAGTGTCAATGAATGGACTTTCACCTGGTGCACACCGTTTGGAAGCGCGTGTATTTGAGAATGGAAACTGGACTGAATCGAAGACCTATTACCACACTATTCCCGTACCAGTCACTGATTCTGATGGTGAATCAATCATTCCTGTAGTCGATACCAATTCTGATACAGGTTTAATCTCAACATGGGTCGTCTTGGCAATCGTAGTAGGGGCAGTTGTGGCCTTGATTGGTTTATACATGATTATCACATTATCAAAGGATGACATGGAAGAAATGTTGGGGGCATCAACTCGGAATTCTGCACCGATCATAGAGGATGAGTTTGCCGACCTTGAGAGCGAATTCATAGAATTCGATTAAAGTGGAATATTGCCGTGTTTCCTCGGTGGTTGCCAGACCCGTTTTGTCAGAAGACTGTTGAGTGCACGAATGAGTCGTAGCCGAGTTTCATTTGGCTCAATGACATCATCCAGCCATCCATTCTTGGCTGCGACGTATGGGTCGCCAAACTTGTTCTTGTAATCTTCAACCAATTCAGCGTGTTTTTGTTGGCGGTTTTCTGCTAACTTAAGCTCACGTCGATGAATGATGTTGACTGCTCCTTCTGCTCCCATTACAGCCAATTCGCCAGTAGGCCAAGCAACGTTGTAATCGGATTCCAAATGCTTGCATGCCATGGCGAGATATGCACCACCGTAGGCTTTTCTTGTGACAACTGTCATCATTGGAACTGTTGCTTCAGCGTAGGCATAGAGTAACTTTGCACCGTGGCGAATGATTCCACCCCATTCTTGCACAGTTCCAGGTAAAAACCCAGGTACGTCGACTAGAGAAAGAAGCGGAATGTTGAATGCATCACAAGTTCGAATAAAGCGGGCGGCTTTGACACTCGCATCGATATCCAAACAACCCGCTAGAACCTTCGGTTGGTTGGCGATAATGCCTACTGAATTCCCTCCGAGTCGGGCTAAACCAACGACAATATTCTCTGCGTAGATTGGGAACAACTCGACAAAGTGTCCATCATCAACAATTTCTTGTATCACCTTGATCATGTCATAAGGCCGATTGCTATCATCGGGTACAATGCTTGCCAATGCGGAGCAATCTCGAGTCACTGAGTCACCGGAGTCGAGGTGTGGTGGGCTCGCCCCACAATAATCTGGAAAGAATGAAAGAATTTCAACAGCAATTTCCATTGCATCATGTTCATCAGAGGCAGTTAGGCAACAAACACCTGAGCGCGAGGCATGCATTTGTGCTCCACCAACTTCCTCAGTGGTCATATCACCACTCAAGGTTTCTTCAGTTTCCAGAGGGCTTGAGAGGAACAATTGTCCATTATCTTCACCCAGAATCACAAAGTCAGCCAAACCAGCAGCCAGAGCAGAAACGCCGACAACTGGACCCAAGACCACGCTGATAATCGGGACGCGCCCCGAACAGGCGACGAAGTAATCCAACATGACGCCAGTGGCAGCCAATGAATGGACTCCATCATGTGCACGTTGCCCGCCGCCGTCCCAGATACATACAACAGGGACTCGTGCACGTTCGGCCATCTCGAGAACTTTCGAAATTTTGTTGGCATGCATTTCCCCCATTGATCCACCAAACACGGTAAAATCTTGACTGAAACAGAAGACACGTCGGCCATCAATGGTCCCATGGCCGGCAACTACTCCATCTCCGAACTGAGGATGCATGTGCATATTCCCTTCGCGATTCCGGTGAGAAACCAATGCATCGATTTCGATGAAACTGTCTGGGTCAAGTAGGCCATCAATTCGTTCTCTAGCAGTACCTCTGCCGGCTGAACGAAGTGCATCCATTCTTTGAGTTCCACCACCGGCTAGTGCTTGCTGGCGCCGCCATGTCAAATCCTCTGACTTGTCGCCCATATCGCTCTCCATAGGAGAGCGGTCTTTGATTGAAGTGGTAATTAAGCGGGAAAAATCCTAATTGAAAAATCGGTTTTCTAATTGGAAATTGAAGAATGATTCTCTCCACACAAATTGGCATTCCAACCAGTGCTGATATCTTGCCCGCTTGAAAGTAGGAAATGCAACTTAATCAAAGCGGCATCAGGACCTAGGGTTGCATGATTCCCAAGTACACCAATTTCCTGCTGTTCTCGGCCCTTACTGTAAACGTCCAAGTGAACTGGCCCGTGAATACATTGTGTGGTCATCACTGCAATCCCACCTTTCGAACAGTAATCCGAGAGCGCTTCGCGCATCGCCACATTTTCGGGACTATCTCCATTGGGGTCCTCGATGGGGAGGTGTCCGAGGCCGGTACCGTGGAATAGAATCGCCTCATATTGGTGCGCCAACTCAATTTGGTCCGCGAACATGTGGGCGCCAGCTACCAATTGAAGGATACGTGTTGATTCATTGAACAAAACTGGATCTTGTGCGACCTCTCGTGTCGGAANAATTGCATTGGCCTTAATTGTNCAATNTCCTGTTCGGCNAACATGAATCATNCCAAGTGGCTCTGAGTTAATCGTTTGGAATGCATTTCTCCTGCTTGAATGGAACTTCCTGGCCGCGCATCCCGGCANGACTGCACAGACTCCATCGTCGCTATCTGCATGCATGATGATGACAGATGCATCACCATTTTCNCCAGTAACCTCGGGGCCATGGGCCGCCCAATGAACAGCTGCCAGTAGGTTTTCGGTNCCATCTGTAGACCCTCTGTCGCTGCTGCGCTGCGAGCCAGTGAATACAATTCGACCAGGTGGCCTTTTCCCGCCTCCTGCCCAAGAAAATGCCGCCGCTGCAGCTGAATAGTGCATGGTATCTGTACCGTGAGTGATCACAACTCCTGCTGCGCCTGCCTCGAAAGCCCGTTTGGTTTCGGTCATCATGGCGTTCCAATGTCGGGCNCGNATATCGTCNGACCACATATTGCCTAATTTCTTAGCCCGAATCCTNGCATGCTGGGCGAGCTCAGGAACNGTATCGAGCAACTCTTCAGGCTCAAAACGAGCGGCAACNGCNCCAGTGACNTAATCNACTTTGGACGCAATGGTTCCACCNGTATGTAATATCCATACTTCNGGTANNTCNANATTCTCCGTNGGGTTTACTTCGAAGNTTTGCTCTTCGATTGCTTGAACNGCAATTAAGGNTATNTCNGTNATTTCCGTTTCAAGGAATGTGACATTGTAGCCGTTGTCTAATTTNACTGTAATATGTCCNCNAGTNGCGGGTGCAAGTAGAATTCCTTCGTGTGTCACTGGGCCTTCTGGAGTAGCTGCGTCTATTCGCACTCTATCGCCATGATTCGGGCTACCCATGGNTATNGGGGGGCCAAGCCACTCCATCAAACGAACGGTCTGCTTGAATGGATATACTCATATTCCTTGGTCAAGTCGAAGCGTTCGTTGCCGGGGTGGCGTAGTTGGTGGCGCGTCGGACTCATAGGACACCTGCAAAGGAATGAATGAGCGCGATAAACCTCGAAATGTCTGAGACATCCGAAGGTCACGGGTTCGAGCCCCGTTCCCGGCACCATACAACCACCTTGTCGTTGAACNTGTTTCAGGCCTGCTCGCGCTTCCGAACCCATCATAGGCTGCTCCCACCCCGAAGGGGTGAGGAACATGGTCGACCTATCCACTGCAATGGCTGCTGCTGCAGCCAGTGACCGCAAGCGAGGCGGTCGTGATGGTGAGAAAAAACGACCCGGTGGAAAGGTCGGTACCGAGCCNTTTGATCCAGCAGACCATGTCATCAAAGAGAAGGCAGATGCGGCATCAATGTGGCTTGTNATNGNNTATGCAATTCTGATTGCAACTCTCATGCGATATCTGATCATGCCTGCGATGAGTGAACCAGCGAGCGTATTGTGGTCNCTTCCCCTTTTNCTGATATTTACCATTCCACCACTACACAAGATTTTGTTGAGTAAATTTGCGGAACGTTATACATTCGGAAACTGGTTCCGAGCGACCTTCCTGTANACCTTTACTTGGCTCGCAGTCTGCTTTATTNTGGTCAANCCTCCATTGGCGGATATTTCTCCACCAGAGGTTGCAGAGCAGGTGATGTTNGTCGANTTGGANGATCCTGAATGGAATCAGGAAGTGGGNGATTTTTCAGCGGCTGACAACTTGAANGATCGTGACCTTGCTCTTGCATTTGCGGTTCGAGATAATATCGATGCCGAAGGCGTTGATGTNCGNGTNGAGATNACTTGGACTGGTTCAGGTCAAGAAGTGTGGAATCGTACAGGTTTTGCCGGANCAATGTCNTCGTTTCAGTGGAGCAATTATTCAGCCAATGTNTCCTCTGTAGTATCGAAATCGACAGATGTTCCTGTAATGCTTGAACTTGAAGGTATCACNTTNGAATCAGGAAATTCATACACCATCAAAATCATGCTTTCACAAGANGGCGACCCTTGGGATTTGTCGGAATCTGAAACCCATAGNTTTGTGATATCTCCGTAATCACTTTCGCAGTTAATCAAGCAACTGTTTCACTTTCAGTTTCATTTTGCGAACTCTCTCCTGGAAATGAAGGTGGTTCGGATGCCCCGCCTGTATGATTCACAGAGGGATGCAAATGCTGAACGAGGATACACTAGAAAAATTGACAGAAATGATGGAAAATATGGCCAATCGAGTCATCAGAGGGAACATGGGTGTTGCAGCAGACATGCTTTGCTGGACACCACTTGCACCCTGGATCCGTGCTTCAAGACGGACACGAATTGAAACACAAACTCACGATAGNCGTTTGAGAGAAAANGCCAGTGCCCTGTGCAAGGATGCAACTAGAGAGCATGCAGATTTGCTCGCATCTTCATGGGCTTAGCGTAACTTTGAGCTGATGGCAGCTGTCATCGAATCAAGTTGGAGTGCTTCTCCNCCACCTTCGACNAAGCGGAAATCCACTTCTGCCATCATTTCTGTCAACTCAAGTTTCTGTGCCTCACTGAGGAATTCGGCATCGTACAATGCTCGGTGCAACTGATTGACCAAATCTGTTCCTGCCAATCCAAATTGNTCCAAAATATTTCGNAGACGTCTTCGCGCAGGGTGGAATCCATCCTCTTTGCAAGCAAGCAGGTATCCGTGGAGTTCTTCNGGCGGCGCGGTTGCTGTGGTTTCGTAAATCAACGAACGTGTCACATGCGTATCTAAACTCGCACTAACCTGTAATGCTGTAATTGCTCTTCGCAGATCNCCCAAACTCACGTGGATAATTGCCTCGCAGGCATCATCATCCAACTGAATATTTTCGGATTNTGCAACGGATTGAATTTGCATTCTGACCTGATCATCCGCGAGAGGTCTGAATCTAAAAACAGCACATCGAGACTGNATTGGTTCAATAATTTTCGATGAATAATTGCAAGACAAAATGAATCGACATGTTTCGGCATANTGCTCCATGATTCTACGCAAGGCCCCNTGGGCATCCGCCGTCAATGCATCAGCTTCGTCGAGAAAGATTACCTTGAAATCCGCACCCAATGGACTGGTTCTTGCAAATTGTTTGACTTTGGTTCGGATACTCTCAAGTTTTCGCTCATCACTGGCATTCATTTCCAAGAGGTTGTCCTTGGATTTGTCACCAAAAACATCCA
>NZXM01000054.1 GCA_002701965.1 Methanobacteriota archaeon
ACATCCACACTGTTCACAAGATGGTAAAATCGCCCTAGTTCATAACGGAATCATTGAAAATGCACGTGCTCTCAGAAATCGATTGGAAAAAGAAGGAGTAATACTTCGCTCTGAAACCGATTCAGAAGTCTTGGTTCATATGATTGATCGTGAAATGTCCACTGGTGCTAAACCGCTCACTGCAGTCCGTCGCACTCTGAAGCGTGCTCGAGGGACTTGGGGGATTTGTGTGGTCTTTGAGGGCCATGAGAAAATCATCTGTGCTCGCAATGGCTCACCTTTGGTCATCGGTGTTGGTTCTGGAGAAAATTGGGTTGCCAGCGATACTCTTCCATTACAAACACTGACTCAACAGGTGATTCGACTCGACGATGGTGATTTGGCCGAGGTCAGTGCAGATGGCATTAAGACCAGCCGATTTGATGGCCGCGCTACTGATTCAGAAGTTACTTCCTTGGATGGTGAATGGGGTGAAGCCGAACTGGGAGATTACCCCCACTTCATGCTGAAGGAAATTCATGAACAACCCGAAGCCCTTCGACAATGTTTGACAGGGCGATTAGATCTCAAGAATGGCAACGCAAGATTAGGCGGCCTTGGGCTTACGGGGAAACAATTGCAGAAGATGCCCCATGTTCGCTTGCTTGGTTGTGGTACCGCCCTACATGCATCTCAAGTGGGTCGTCTTGTCATTGAACAATTGGCCCGTGTACCCGCTCTTGCACATGTCAGTAGTGAATTTAGGCACAACAACCCAGTGATTGAATCCGATGCGCTTCATTTCGCTGTCAGTCAATCGGGAGAAACTGCTGATACTCTAGCCGCAGTCAAAGAAATCCAACTCAAGGGTGGCGAGGTCCGTGGTGTAATCAATGTCGTAGGTTCTACCATTGCCCGACAATGTGGCCGTGGATGCTACATCCACTCAGGACCCGAGCAGTCGGTTGCCTCAACCAAAGCATTCTCCAACATGGTCGCGGCACTGTCACTATTTGGAATCCAAATTGGGCGTGCCCGCTCAATTTCTCGAGAGAGAGGAAAACAATTGGTCAAATCACTACAAGATATCCCAAATTTAGTCGACAAATACTTGCAAAATCAGGGGCCTATTGACGAGGTTGTTGAAGCTGTCAAGAATGCCAAGAGTGTTCTGTTTCTTGGACGAGGAATTTCTGCCCCAGTGGCTCGAGAAGGTGCACTAAAACTGATGGAAATTGCCTACATCCCCTGCTTGGCTTATCCTGCGGGTGAGATGAAACATGGGCCGATTGCACTGCTTGAGGAGGGGAGCCCTGTGGTTGTGGTCGCGCCTAATGATTCTTTGAAGCAAAAAACGGTTTCTAGCATTCAAGAATGTCGTGCACGAGGTGCTAAAATCATTCTAATTCATGAGGAGGGGGATTCGATTGCTGAAGAAGCCGACATTTCGATTCCAGTACCCGCTACCGATCCGATGTTTACGCCCATGTTGACTGTGCTACCATTGCAATTGATTGCATACAAGGCCGCACTGGAGCTTGGTTGTGATGTGGATCGCCCACGAAATCTCGCGAAATCTGTGACAGTAGAATAATCATCAATGGATGGTAAACTTACACATGCTTGGGTCCCATCGCCATGCATGATATCCCAATGTATGGGCAGTATGTCGCATCTTGACAATGGCAATTTTACGATTGATTTGATCCCCACTTCGTTCCATAGTCAAATGAATAACACCATCTGAGAGATAGTCCTCAATTCCGTATTCGCCGTATTGATTCTTCATTTCACCCATCATTTCACAGATGATGAACGTAGTCAATCCAAGTCGGCGACAGGCCTCAAAGAAGCGGAAGGTTTCATCGCGTGGGTTTTCCATTTGGGTGAGAGTGAAGAAAGCACCAAGCGAGTCGAACACCAAGACTTCGAANCCAATACTCTCACGGTAGTTGGTCAATTGTTTGATNAGTTGCCCCATCCAATCCACTTGGTGAGTTTTNCCAGCATCGTGTAACTGAACGCGAAGATCAGCCAAATCGATGATGGCAATATTGCTCCGAACCCGTGGGTCGTCCACATTCATGCCCATGTTGGCCATGTGCCCTGCAAGTGATTCTTTGGACTGTTCAAGGGTGACATAAATCCCCGANGTTCGTCCCTCAAGAACCGCGTTATACAGCATGGCAAAACCCAAGCTAGATTTCATCGAACCTGAGGTTCCAGCCAACAAGCAAAGGTGCCCATTCGGTATTCCACCTTGCATCAAGTCATCCAGTCCTTGNACATACGTTGGGATTCTCTCACTNCCACTACTCAATTGGCCCACCATGCCAAGGGATTCACTGCAAGAAAATAAACGCGACCCTCCTCCGATTGCCATGGGAATGGTACTTCTCGCCTCAGCCTCACAACGTCGAGCAGCGATGTTGGAGCGTNCNGGTTTGGAAATTCTTCAGGTTCCNCTTCGCGCGCGNGAGCGCCCACANAAGCATGGGATTCCCATTTCAGAACAGGTTGAACACACCCTNNCTGGCAAGATTGAAGCCGCACAACGCGAATGTTCAGCACCCATTGTAATCGTCGCAGATACATTGGTCGAAGACCCTGATGATTCATTGAACCCAATGGGCAAACCTGCAAACAGACAGGAGGCACTTTCCATGCTACTCCGACTCAGTGGACGAAATCATCGTGTTTGGAGTGGGACTGCAGTCATCAGTGGAGATGTTGTTCAATCTTGGATCACATCGGCGACAGTTTCCATTCGATTACTTTCCGAATCTGATTTAGAAGCACTAATTGTGNCAGGTTCTTGGAAAGGAAAAGCGGGAGGTTATGACTTAGCAGGCGCCATGGGTCAATTTGCTGAAATCATNGATGGAGATGAAGATACAATCCTAGGTTTATGCCCGCAGGTGTTCAATTATCTCGAAACAAAACTGGAGTGACAAAGTTCACTGACGCGATTCAGTTCCACCTCGTTTTCAACACATCCATTCTTCTTGAACGCGGTACCTACAATGAGTGCAGAAGCCAAAGAATACTCTGAAACGGTTTCATTCCGCACCCCTGAACCAACGATGATTTTCGCATTTGGAACCGCTTGCTGAATTCGCTCTAGGTCCTCTTTTCGAGTTGGGTTTCCAGTTCCTCGACCTGAGACAATCAGAGCATCTGCAAGTCCACGATTCCAAGCATCCATGGCTTCTTGTTCCAAGGACCAATCATCATCAAAAGGTGTTGCGTGTTTGACACCGACGTCTGCTAGGATTGCTACATCCAAATCTAACGAGTCTCGCAGCCGTAGTGTCTCTGCAGCTTTGCCTTCAATCAACCCTTGATCAGTGACCATTGCTCCAATGTGAACATTGACTCGAATGAAGGAGGCACCTGTGGCTGCTGCAATTGCCAACGCAGCCGCCGGATCATTGCGGAGCACATTGACGCCGACAGGAGCCGAACTCAATTCCACGATCGAACAAATGATTCTTGTCATTGCCGCAATTGTAACCGGTTGGACTTGCTTCTGGAAGGGCACATCACCAAAATTCTCGACCATGAGGGCGTCGACTCCTCCTGCGAGAAGTGTATTTGCGTCGGTGATTGCATCGCGCTCGACATTATCCAAATTACCGCAGTATCCTGGTGATCCGGGCAAAGCCTTCAGGTGTACCATGCCAATGATTCCCGTTGGAGTTTGTTTCCGCATTCACTCACCTATTCTTCTGCTTGCAACCAACGCCAACAGGAACGTAGACCGTGCTCAAGACTTTGATTGGGTGTCCAACCCAGAACTCTCTCAGATTCCGAAATATCGGGTTTCCGTCTTCTTGAGTCGCCTGGATGCCCCACTTCTTGGTGGTAAATTTCAGAGTCTGAACCTGTGATCTCCAAACATAGATTGGCCAAATCGGCAATACTTACCTCTTCCGTATTGCCGAGGTTGAAGGCAGCACCTGCCAAGTTTGAACCATCTATACCCACTTCTAGTTCTCCGGCCAACCGAATCCCTTCGACGGCCTCCTCAACCCATGTAAAAGAGCGTGTCTGAGAGCCATCTCCATGGATGGTGATGGGCGTCCCTTTGTGGCATTTCTCAAGGAAGATCCCCGTCACTTGGCCGTAGGCATCACCAGGTAAACGAGGCCCATAGGCATTGAATGGGCGAACGATTCGCGCATCAAGACTACTATTGCTTACCGCATGCTGAACCATAATTTCGCCGAGATATTTGCTGGCTCCATACGAATGTCTACCATGCTTCGCCGCTGGCGAGAACAAACTGTTCGATTCATTGGTCAGGGGCATTTCGGGTTGTTCGCCAAACGCCTCAGGTGAAGATGTGAATACAAACCTGGCTCCACGGGTAATTGAGAAATCTAAGGCGACTCTGAGTGTATCGAGGTTGACCTGGATGACAAAATCAGGTCGTTCATGAAACCATCTAGTTCCATTGATTGCCGCCAAATGATAGACACAGTCAACGCCTCCCAATTTATCTGCAGCCTTCTCATAATTGGCACGATTTGCAGCATCTCCCATCACGAGGTAATATCCGTCCATGCCCTTGCAACCTTCAAGATTCTTCTTTTTCCCTCGGAACATGTCATCGATGACGACAACTGAGTGCCCCATCATCACCAACTGTTCTGTAAGGTAACTGCCAAGGAAGCCAGCCCCGCCAGTCACGATGCAACGCATGAAGGGGGGAAACCGTCTTCCCTCAAGGAGATGCTCATGCGCGATTCACTACGTTGAGTCTGACAATACCATCTTCCAAAGTCATCTCAACTTGGTCTCCAGAATTGACTTCCATGCATGGGTCTTCATCAAATCCGTGAGCATAGGGGACATTCAGTAGAGATGCTGCAGGCAAAGTCAATGGACAGACATCACGATTGACTATGGCCCTAGGTCCTTTACCTGTGTAAATCAGGCCCATGAGAATAAATGGGGCCACAGTCGAACCACTGCCTTTGGGATAAATCAGCACCGTATCGGAAATAGCAACCCCATCCAGAGGATGTCCTGGCTCCTCAATGATGCCAGTGTCACGATTGACATAACCGAGGTATGTGATGGGTACATCAGTTACCAATGCTTTTCCTTGTACACTCCAACTAGATTGGGAGGGCAGACTTCTACCGCCTGAATTGAATTCGCCATCTTTGTGAATTTTGTTGGTCGAAAGGGGTTTGGCGGTTTTCGAATGAAGCACGGGGCGTTCTCCCGCAGAGAGGTTTGGTTCAAATGCATGTGCTACACAATCTTCGATTCTCATCACACTTGTGGGCATCCGGTTGAGGCCACTGGTCAGGTAGTGTTCAGCCTTCAATGAGTTTGTTAGAAGGTGATTGTATCGCGTACGGTTGTATGGAGTAACTTCTGGACAAGTATCTTTCAAAATCACTGCCCCGGCCTCTTCAAGCACGGCCAATGTTCCTTCTTGATCAAGCAAATCATGATTATGACCACTGGTAAAAACCCACAATCGTTGGTCTGGAATTTTCTGCCCCAATTCCATCCGAGCACGAACAGCAGCAGCCGTCGTTCGAACTTCACCGACGCTGGCTTGAGGGCAACCAATGACAACCAAATCGACTTGACCGGTTGGTTGCAAATCTTCGTACCTCCCATTCAGGTCTTCCTCGCTAAACACAAGTGTTCCTTCAGGTTCGTATTCAGGAGGTGAAGGGGAGACTCCATCAGCCCAAAGCATCGGACATCCATAGTTTGCAGCCGCAGCAGTCAAAGCCTTTTTTTGCTCAAAAGAAACGAAATCTGGTAAGCCGGTAATATGCGGCATCATACCCCATGGTAGGTTCCATTCTGGTTGGATCTGTTTGCCAATCCAATCTCCAAGAACACTCCAATCAGCGATATAAGAAAGTTCACAGTTAATTTCAACATGGATATTTGGGAGACGATTTTCCTCCAAATGTAAACCCCACTTTGGTGCCCATCCCGTCAGCGCAGTAGCGAGTGCAGATAATCCACTTTCACGATTGGTGACTAGAGATGTGTAGGAGTTTGAGAACGCCACAGCATTACTTTCTGCCCACGATCCGACTCCTTCGTTTTCGATGCCCCGATCATAAGGGGTACAAGACAGTGTGGCCTCAATTCCGAGTTCTGCATATGCGTGAACNATTTCGAATTGATGCTTGAGGAAATCCTCAACCTCTATGTCCATTTCTTCCATCTTTTCCTTATCNCAACCCGCACTGTTGAGTGTNGTGGGAATGGCCACAATACCCTGNTCGTCNCCTGCCAAATCCGACAAGAATCTCCGTAGACCATGGCCACCTGTCAGTGGNGAAACGCCNCTNACGTGCGCGTGNGCGCANTGGACAAATTCAGTGGCACCNGCTGTGGAGGCCAAGTCGACGACCAGTCGCGCGGCTTTCTGTTTGGTCGGTCCATGTTCACCGGCCAACATGGCTGAGAGCGAATCAGGGATGTCCATTGCCTGCAACCGGACGCTACTTGTCCATGAATCTGCGGGTCGAATTCCGTCTTAGCGACGGGATGCTAACGGTTGTCGCCAACCTTGGCCNAACGCTCGATTGGAGACACGAGGCGCTGGGCAGAGTTGCCAGCGCTTGTGTTCATTGGCATGCAAGCGCGATANGATTCCTTCAGTCAGTGGAGANGGNTTGCGAATTCCTCGTTCNATCCAATCCTCTAAGATNGGGTCGAGNACAGTGTAAGGAGGGAGNTTATCNTCATCCTTTTGGTCGGGTGCCAATTCAGCGGACGGAGCTTTTGTCATCGTGGATTCGGTGATTGGTGGATTACNCTGNGCNTTCGAATTAATCGCATTGGCNACCTCATATACTTCAGTTTTGTACAGNTCACCGAGGGGTGCATATCCCCCGTTCATGTCACCATAGAGTGTACAGTAACCCATGGCCAATTCGCTCTTGTTTCCAGTAGCAATCGCCATCGCGCCACGCGCATTGGCTGCACCCATGACCAATGTCCCTCGGATTCTTGACTGAAGGTTCTCTTTGGCAACGGCATACCCTGAATTCAATTCATTCTCAAGAGTTTCATCNACACTACTGTGGATTTCATTGATTGGCAAGATTTGNAACTCCATCCCNAGNGCTTCAGCAGTCGCNTTTGCATCTTCGATTGAATGGTCNGAGGAATGTCGAGAGGGCATCGCAAGACCNAGTACATTCTCTGGCCCAACCGCATCACAAGCAATCGCAGCNCATACAGCTGAATCAATGCCACCACTCATGCCGAGNACAATCTTNCCAATCCCGGATTTGCTACAATAATCTGNGAGNCCCATGGTGACTGCNGACAGTAGGTCTTGGCCCTTCGATGGGAAGGTAGGTTGTTCGTTGTGAGCAACGATTTCCAAATCTGNCAAACCTGAATCNATCGCAATCCATGATGCNGCATCGGGATTTTCGATGTCAATCAATAGGATTCCNGAACCCCATGCTGGGCCTTGAACAATCGTTCCATCNGGCCACCCTGCAATACTGCGGCCATCGAACAACAGGTCGTCATTTCCACCAACTTGATTGCACAATAGGAATGGATGACCCAATGTCGATGCAGCCTTTCGAACGAGTTTGGCTCGAACACCCTCTTTGGCCAAATGATATGGGGAAGAGGAGAGATTGACACTGACNGCCAATGGCTCACCCTGATGTTGCCAGGTAGCCAACTGTTCGATTGGATCCGCAGCATAATCAGCGGGCACTTCTCCGATATGTTGCCAAGCATCTTCGCAAATTGTAATCCCCACAGAGGCCCCTTGGAGACTCCTGTCGATACCAGGGCCATCATCAGGCTGGAAATATCTCCCTTCATCGAATACATCATACGTCGGTAGTAGTTGCTTACGCGCGACAACTTTCGAAGTTCTCGAATCTGCGACACGTACCACTCCATTGAATGGTTTTTGCCGATCCTTGCCTGCAGTGAGAGGTGTACCCAGCAACAACGGAATCGGACTATTGACATTCATCGAGGCGGCTTCACATGCGGAAACAAATGCTGCATCCATCAACATGTCCCGCGGAGGATAACCTGAGATGACCAACTCACTGGTCACGGCCATATCTGCACCGGCTTCAGCAGCCTTCAATGCGGCGGCTTCGACCAATGCGATATTGCCGACAATGTCGCCGACCGTCGGGTCCAACTGCAACAACGCGATGACTGTCACACACCGTCCTTTCACTGCGCACCATTCAACGTTACGTCGATGGCCTGAAGGACTGAATTGACATCAGAACTGGTATGGCAGAAGCTCGAACGATGCAAGATTGGTTAGATGGATATGGCGAAAGCCATCAAAATTCGCTGAACAAAAAGATCCACTGGATTGCAGTNCCACTGATCTTTTTGACCATTGTTGGGTTGCTTTGGAGTATCCCGGTTCCAGAAGCCATGGCCGTCAATGAGTGGGTGAATTTCGCGACGTTAATGTTGATTCCAGTATTCATATTCTATGCGCGACTGTCCCTGTCTCTTACTATAGGAATGACGCTTTGGTGTATCTTTTGTTTTGGTGTATGCTTTGCATATGAGTCCAGTGTAGAATCCTCAGTATTGCCTCTTTGGCAAACCTCTCTAATCGTGTTTGTTTTGGCTTGGCTTGGACAATTCTACGGTCACAAGGTTGAGGGTCAGAAACCTTCCTTCTTTGAGGATCTGCAATACCTCATGATTGGGCCCGCATGGTTGATGTCGTTCATCTACGACAAGTTCGGAATCAAATACTGACTAATGACACGAAATTCCGTATTTTTTCAGTCGCCAGTAATTGTATGGCCACGGTGTCAGGAATCCAGCAATCCACATCGGTATAATGACCTCCGGTGTCAACATTGCACCACCCGTCAACACAACATCGGTGATGTTCATCGCTGCTTCCATGGCAATCATCGAAATGAGTGACATACCCATTGCGGTTCGCAATGCATCTTGGAAGGGAAGTTGTTTCAGCAAAATTACGGTTTCAAGCGCAATTGAAGTCAGCAAACCATTCATGATGGCAAGCATCATGATTGCCATGGTGGACCAACCCGAATCAGTCCAAACAAATTGGAAATAGGCGATGGTTCCAAGGTCACCAATACTGCAACCGATCAAGCACCATTTTGTGTTGTGAGCAGACTGTTTCCAAACCGAACCATCCCTCCAGTCGAATACGGGTTCACCAATTGAAAAACCTGCACCCGTAATTGCGGTCTCAATGGCATCCGTTGATACACCCTCATATTCGATAACAGCACTTCCAACTTCAACTTCGATTTTGCCGATTCCTTCCACTTGCTCTAGAGCATTCGTGAGGTTCGACACACAGCCTTGACAAGACATCCCGCCGACCTCGTAGGTCACTGTCTCCATGTGTCTCGCGGGCCATAGGTAGTGTTTGAACCCGCCGCACCCTTCAAATCGGGACCATAGGTCCCGCGAGACATGGCAGTCCCCAATGCTGCAGGCGACCTTGACCCTGTAGCCCTTGAAGAGTCNTTGATTTCGACTTGGCAAGAGGANGATACATTCGGCCAGCAGGTCAATTCTCGAAAGGATGGCAAACCATTCATTTTCCTTGAAGGGCCNCCCACTGCAAATGGNAAACCTGGNATTCACCACGTTGTGGCTCGNACCTACAAAGATCTCGTTTGTCGATGGAAGGCAATGGAAGGCCACTTTGTCGAGCGAAAGGGTGGCTGGGATACGCATGGATTGCCAGTTGAAATCGAAGTTCAGAAGCGCTTGGATTTGATGAGTAATGAAGCGATTGAGGCCTTTGGAATGGCCGAATTCAATGAAGAATGCCGTAACAGTGTCTGGACCTATGAGCAGGCATGGCGGGAGATGACTGAACGCATGGCGTTCTGGGTCGATCTTGATGATCCATACGTCACACTGCACAATGATTACGTTGAATCTTGTTGGTGGGCATTGAAGCAAATGTTCGACAAGGATTTGTTGTTTAGAGGCCACAAAGTTCTACCCTACTGTCCCCAAACAGGAACCTCGTATTCCAGTCACGAAGTCGCACTGGGCTACAAGGAAGTCGTAGAGCCATCCGTCTATGTCAAATTCAAGCTCGTCGATGACGATGCTTCGGTCCTTGCTTGGACG
>NZXM01000055.1 GCA_002701965.1 Methanobacteriota archaeon
CACAATAGATACCGCTCGCAGTGGGAACGTCCCCAAAAACGATTTCCGAATTCCTGCTAAGAGCCCACAGTCCAAAACAATACTAAACAAAAAACCGACAGGAGACCGCACCTAACGCGGGTAGGCCCGTCAGGGTAGGGCGAAGCCATCTCGACATACATGTATGAATTACACTCCATGTTTGATGCGCCTGGTACAATCGTGTGTGATACCATGTTGTAACAAATATCACCAGGTGGTGGCATCAATACCTTGTCGATGACATGGATGATTCCATTGCTCGAACTTACATCGGCAATCGTCACATTTGCATCTCCAACCATTACTGCTCCATCAGCAACTGTGAACGAAGCTTTGTCACCGTTCACCATTACTGCTGACATACCATCTGTCACTTGCGATGAATTCACCGAACCTGACAGGACGTGGTATAGCAAGATATCAGTGAGAGTGGTATTCTCTTCATCAGTATCAAATGTTGAAAGGTCGATTCCGGCATCCTGGAATGCCTGATCGGTTGGAGCGAAGACGGTGAATGGACCATCACCCTGCAACGTTGTGACCAAGTTGGCATGGGTTAATGCCGCGACCAGAGAGTCATGGACTCCGGTATTTTGGGCATTTGTGGGGATGTCATCATTCTCGTCCGCTACTGCGACTGGGGTTACCAGAAGACTGGCGATTACTAGCAGGGCTACTACTGAAACACTTCGGTTCATAGCCACCCCGCATGATTTCGACTACTAAAGGGAGTGTCTTCAGCCAGAACTACGAATATCGGAAAAAATACATCGATTTACCCCTGTCCCTGTTATTACTTCGCGTGCGAGGGGGTGTAAACACAACCTTGAGAACTGGTTTGTCCTCCGAAGGTCATGGCGGAAACCGAGAGTGCTGTTCGTCCAAAACTACACGTCTTGTTTACTTGCCCATTTTGCTGGAAAGTAAGGGGTTTGGTAGAGTATCTCGACTTGGATGTAGACTATGTTAGTGTGAATGGTATGCGCATCAAGAAAGATGTGTCCTTTGCCGGCGACTGGGGTAAAGTGCCCGTTTTTACCGATGAGCAGGGGGGACATTTTGTGGATTCAACCCCTCTCCTGAAACACATTGATGCAACATACAATGGAAGTAAAATGGCAAAGATGGGGGATTCGCAAAGACAGGCACAATGGCTGGAATGGGCCGATACCAAATTGTCGAAAGCAACGGTTCCAATCTTGTATGGCACATTGGGATCTGCGCTGAAGACCACCACCCGTATTTCCAAGATTGAAAAATTCGGATTCTTTTCTCGACGGCTGTATGCATGGGCAGGTTTTCCAATCATGTGGGGAATTATTGCCAAGAAGCGAGTCAAGAAAGATGGGCGAAAGCCGAAGCAGTTGTGGCATGATCTGTTGACTGAATTCACAGATGAACATGGTGATAATGCGTTCTTCGGAGGCGATAAACCAGACTTGGTCGACTTTGCAGCGTTTGGTTACATGCGTTCAATATCTCCTTTCCCACAGTTCTCTCTACTCGAAGATCATGAAGCTGGAATAGCCTGGTACAATCGAATGATGGCTACGCTCTAGGCATCAATAGGTGAGAGAACACCGACGAAGACGAGCGGGTGACGAACCGCGTGCCTGTGAGTCGATTGGAGGAGGACTGTCGATGTTCTCTACGCACGTTTCCCGATTTGAGTAGTCTATAAGCAAAACCCCCAAAAATCGACAGAATAAGGGTTTTTACAACTGTTTTTAGTTTTCAATTCAAATTTGATACTTGAAAATCCTGATTCCTAAATAGGGTCAAAGATACCAAGAAGCCGATGAGTCCGAAACAACATCCGACATAGAAATGACCCATCGAAAAGAATCCTGTGACCGTCGCGGTTCGAATCAAACCTGAACTCTTCGTTCGCAGACCGATGAGGGTTAGGGCGAGGGTGATGGCNGCAAGGCCGACAAATCCTGTTCCAAACATATCGTANAATGCTGCAGCAGTTTGGTCATACAATTGAGTTTCATTTTGACGCTGAGATTCGCTCAGGTCTATCCATTTACTCCCATCNGATAATTCCGAGGCATTGGTAAATTCGGATTCAGGAGGCCANTCAAAGGTTAGCTTAGTGAAGCCAATTGGCTCAAATGCAGCAGGTGAGTTGAGTAGGACTAGATTGGTGAGTATGTTNCCNNCTGGGGATTCAATATCGACAACCATCTGACCAGGGTCTAATGCTTCNAGACGGAATGTACCATCCTCGGANGTGTTGGTCCGAACGTTGTTTCGTGAGGTCAAATGCCCGACGACTGTGTAATTCACCAATGGATCCCCATTTTCATCNACNAAAACAGCGTCGAGTATAGCGGATTCACTGGGCGCACCCAATGACTGTGCGTAAATCAGNTCTCGATGCCGATACATNCCGTCATCTGCATCGAGATAATCCAANCCNACATATAGGCCNGCTGATGCTGCTAAGAATGCCAATAGGGCAGCAAACAATGCTGCACTAGGCAACGGCTGATTGGCNGGAATTTCCAACCTTGCTCCAGAATTTTGAAACACNGCACGCTCTTCGGGTGGAANACCCTGGAGTACCGGTTCATCGGACACAACCTTGGGAAAATCTCGTCTCTCAAGATTCTTCGCTTTNGTCNACCTTGAANAATCCGAGGATTTTCTTGTCTAGTGTAGATAGNGGAACTGTATCTGGTTNGATGAGAATATCATGAGGTGTTGCATCTGAGGTGTAAACAGTCACATGTAGTCGTTTGTGGGTAAANTCATGGCGTATAGTGCCTATTTTTTCAACTTCACGCCCGNTTAGCAATTGTTCTGTAGCGACCGNACCTTCTGCAAACGGCACCCCCCACANNCCACCCAAGGACCGGCCTTCGCGGGCACCCAATAGAATCCCATCCTCGCCACCGATAACCAGTGCTGTGGCCTCGATTTTTTTCTGCTTGGTTGAGCGGCGCATCGGCCATTTTGTTGGATCTTCTGTCTTTGAGGCCAAGCACTTCTTCTCGATGGGGCAATGGTCACAGCTGGGNTTGCGCGGTGTACANATCTGAGACCCTAAATCCATCATCGCTTGGTTCCAATCACCGGGCCTGTGAATNTCTAATAATTCAGTTGCTTCNTGTTGTAATTGAGAATCTGTCATGTGCTCAGCACGATAACGAGAGATCACACGCCGAATGTTTCCATCNACACAAGCGACTGGTTGATGATGGCATATTGAGGCGATTGCAGCTGCTGTGTAAGGGCCGATTCCTGGTANNTTTCGCAGTTCATCGTATGTCTTCGGAAGGGGTTTCCCATCGAGAGTTTTTGCCAATTTGTACAGGTTTCTCGCNCGNGCNTAATATCCNCATCCTTGCCANAGATGAAGCAAATTNTCCTCTGAATCNTTNGCNAATGCTGCNGGATTCGGATAGGCGGTTCGAATTCGCTCCCAATANGGAATNCCCGTTTCCATTCGTGTTTGCTGAAGGATGATTTCTGCAAGTANCGATTCCCAAGGNGACACTTTCTCGATNCGCCATGGAAGCGGGCGGGCGTGGACATCNAACCATGCCAGNAGCCCTTGCATGTTATGGCGAAGCGTGAGAAGGNTGTTGACGGTTGCGACCGATGGCGCGATTAATGAGATGTACATGCGAGTATCATGGCGTCCTGTGAAGCTCGTTGGATTGGAGAAAGGGAACGTGCTCAGGCCCTAATTTCCGCCATCGAGGCGGATGACCCAGAAATGTTCAGNACNGAGCTNAATGAATTAGAAGATGGGCAAGTTGAACTNATCGTGAGGGTCGAAAACGAAAGTATTCCATCACTTCAATCGACAATGGATGATCTGCTAGCTTGTTTGGCTGTCGCTGAAGCGAGCCTTGATGTCATTCATGATTGAAGGCTTGTTTTCCGATGTCGAATGCATTGTCAAGGTGTGCATGGAATATTCCATCTTCATAGNCGGATGCAGGTTGNATGGGTAGACGCAAGTTTGAGTCAGTAAAATCCTCAACAATTGAGTTCCTCCATCCTGAACATTGCACNTCTAAGCACGCTTCAATCCTTGAGGATGAGGTGTCGTNTTCGCCAAAGGCGATGCAGTGCAGGAGAGTGGCTCCCTCTCTATATGGTGCTGGAACGCGCTCAGGTGTAATTCCTGCCAAATCAACGAGAAGAATTTCTCGATCNGCATCCCATAGAACAGCATGNGGCCGCAAGTATTGGCCTGAAAGTCCGAGGTAGCGACCAACGATGGGCGATGAATGGCGNGATGATGCTTGGATNACTGAATCGACTGGNAATACGCGACCTTTTCGCTTGATACCGTCAATCTGACCGTTCTTCTTTCGTCGAAATCCAGTTACTGGGCCATCAATATGAAAGGTCACATCTGTCTGCATACANGCCGTGATGAGTCGNCCACTGGCGCCACACCACCCNTCGATTGCCACCCTTGGTCGACCTTTCCAGGCGAATTCAATCACNGCTTGATCATTGGGTATGGGTTGACAATTCCAGAGTAATGATANGAGAATGGCNGCATCTCGGATTGGNCCATCTAATTTCTGTGTAGTNCCTGTTCTAGCGGCCTGAATCAGTTGAAGCCAGTCAGCTGCGAACGGCCCAGTNGGTCTGCGGAAAGGGCCAGATTTGGCTGGGAGTGTTTTGCGTTGATCATCACGGACAACTGCCAATTTAGTTAGGGGCACTTGACGAGAAGGCATCGGAACCTTCAGTCGCTTCAATAATCGATCAATGTGGCCTTTTTTCTGCCAAAAAATTGGAACCCTGTCAAACAACCAAGTCGCTTCGGAGTCGACTGGGGATGCCAAACCACCCATCGGTTCGGTTTTCCCAAACAATGCTGCTTCTCCTCCACAACTCCCTACGGAAAGGGCCGCAATCAGTCCAGTGAGGCCATCGCCTACAACACCGATGCGCCGCATGATTACAGCGAAGGGGCTTGAGGTCAAGAAGGCGGCGAACGGCAAAATCGACTATTTGTCCACGCCGAGAGGGTGAAAACCCCCCTGTGGTTCGGAGTGGATGTGTCCCCGGAAGGCGATGAGTCGGTTCAGCCCTCGGAAGAGGGCGAGAATATTCTCACCGAAACCGTCGAGATGATGGAAAAATTGGTTTTACCGCATGATCGGTTGAGTCATCTTATCAATGGAAATGGGCCTACAGAGTGGTTCATCCAAAGCGCCCGCAGATGGGTGGCTGCAATGATGGCTGATGAGGGAATACATGAGCCGATTGTTGAGCGAAATAAACGAACTAAAGCTGAAATTCGAAGCAAAGAGGAAGGGACTTTGGCCGGCTTGTATGTGGCGGATATATTGATCAGAGAATGGATGCCTGGAGCTCGCTTTACATGGACATCTGGAGAGGGGGCCAAAATTGATGCCGGGACTTGTATTCTCACCATTGAAGGGTGTCGACACCAAATTTTAGTCTGTGAAAGAGTCATTTTGAACATCCTAGGACGATTGAGTGGGATTGCCACCAATACCGCCAAGTGGGCTTCGAAATCACAAATTCCTCTAGCAGCAACTCGGAAAACAGCATGGGGCGTGTTGGACAAGACTGCAGTTGCAGTGGGCGGTGGCCTCACTCACAGGATTCATCGTGCTGACGCCCTGATGTTGAAGGAAAACGATCTCGCCTCTACCGCTGAGGAAGGCGATGAAGGGGCCGAGCGCGTTCGCAAGGTACTGAACGATGTCCCTACTGAATCGATTGGTGCATTCGTTACTATTGAGGTTCGAAGTTTGGATGAAGCGCTCGCAGCTGCCGAAACATGGGCTGAACGAATGCTCGAACGGCAAGAAGGAGTGCGGTTGAATATTCTGCTCGACAATATGGGGCCTGAGTTGTCGCGCGATGCTGTACTCGATATCGAAACTCGCGGTTTGCGAGAATATGTGACAATCGAGGCAAGCGGCAACATTACATTCGACGACTTAGAATCGTGGCGTAATTCAAAGGTGGATGTGATTTCAACTTCTTCGTTACACCGTGCGGCGCCCCCTCTAGATCTAACCTGCATCTTTGAGGGTGTTTGAGTATGGGCGAAGTCCCCGAATCACATCCTCGGTTCGCATCTCTAATGGCGAGGAAAAAATTGACTGAGGCGGCCGCTGCTGGTCTCTTAGCGGACTCGGCGTTGATTGCACATGGTCGAGGAGAAGCATTCGATTATCTTCTACAGGAACGGACATGTGAGGCGGCTAGACTGGCCATTCTTGCCTGTGCTGCGCGCCTGTCATCAGCAGAATATCCGGTGATTTCTGTCAATGGGAACACGGTTGCGCTTGCTGGTCCTCAATTACTCGCATGCGCAGCGGTGTTGGGTTGTCCAATCGAAGTCAACATCTACTACCGTACACCAGAACGGATGTCTGCGCTACTCTCAGCCTTGGACGAACAAAAAACTGAGGCAGAGGAAGCATATCCAGAATTAAAGTCAAAAATAGAAGGTGTGGAAATACTAGGAGAAAATCCAGATGCTAGAATTCCAAATCTAGAGGGACCTAGGGCCAATTGCCATCATGAAGGAATCTATTCATCCGATGTTATCCTGGTTCCTTTAGAAGATGGGGATCGCTGTGAAGCATTGGTTTCGATGGGTAAGACCGTCTGTGTAATCGATTTGAATCCACTTTCACGTACTGCAAAAACTGCGAGCATTACCATTGTCGATGAGTTAACCCGTTGCGCCCCCATCCTGCTGGATGCACTACGTGATAGTAGCGAAATGACCGATCCAAATTGGGATAATGGACACAACTTGAAAGAGGTCACAAAAGAGATGTTGCGATTACTCGATTAAGCGATTGCGAAGTGTTCACGTAACTTCTTCTCCAACTGAGTGACGACCGCATCACCAACATCAGTGGTTCCTGCGGACCCGCCCAAATCGTACGTCAGAGTGTTGCCCTTGAGGACCTCTGCGACGGCTTGATCAATGAAATCGCCAACCGCCCGACAGTCATCATCATCGTTGGTTTCACCAAGCCAATCAAACATCATCGATACACTGCTAATCATTGCCATCGGGTTGGTTGTATTTTGACCTGCATACTTGGGAGCTGAACCATGTACGGGTTCAAACATCCCATGTTTATCTCCCAAATTTGCACTAGCTGCAATGCCCATTCCACCCTGTAAAACACTCGCCAAATCTGTGCTAATATCACCAAACATGTTTGGGGTGACGACGACATCATACCATTCCGGATTACGTACGGCCCACATACAAAACGCGTCGATGTACGCATGATCTGTTTCTGTCTCTGGATACTCATTGGAGATTTCATGGTAAACACGATTGAACAATTGACACCCGCGAGTGACATTTGATTTATCGACACAGGTTACTCTGGTAGCTCCGTCACCGGGCGCGCCACTACGGCGTTGTGCGACCTCAAATGCAAAGCGGATCACACGTTCACTACCCGCTCGTGAAATCGGACGTGGGTCCCATGCAACTTCGCCCTCTAATCCTGGGAAATTCATGTCTTCGGGCTCCCATGGAATGCGTCCTTGAGCCTTGTCTGCAGAACGGCGCAACAAGGCATGGTACAATCCCTGTGTGTTTTCGCGGATGACAACCATGTCCACTTGACCTGGTTTCCAAACTTGTGTAAATTCACCATGAATCTTGTGTCGAACACCTTCGTAGAGTTTGATCGGGCGCATGTTTGCGTACAGGTCGAGGCCACTTCTCAGACCCAAAATAACTGAACCGCCCGCGAGGTCCCCATCTTCTGTAGTGGCTCCTGGCCAGCCAATGGCTCCAAGTAGAATTGCATCGGCTTCATCTCTGCAAAACTCAAAACTTCCCTGTGGCCACTCTTCACCTGTCTCAAGGTAATGCTTGCCACCGCATGGAATTTCATTCAAAGTGAGTGAGAGGGGAGATAACATCTCGACACTGCGTAGAATTTTCTTCGCCTCATCCATGACATCTCTACCGATACCGTCACCAGGCAATAGGGCCAGAGTGTAGGACGTCATGGCGCTTGCCAAGCACTTCCCCTACATGAAGGAGCGCATGCGTTTGTTGAGGGCGAAAAGTCAGTGGTGAATCGAACTCTTCATGTACCGTCACGACACCCTTCCAGAAGATGTCCGGAAAGCCGTCTGATGGTGATGAGCGCCCTCGTCTCGATGCGGCCTCCCTCCCTGACGAACTACAGCGGCTGTGGGACACCATGTTGAGATTGGATCCAGACTGGGATATGTTCGAATGGTTGAAAGAGCGGGCAACAGAGGAATTGAAAATCATCGATGCCAATCTCGTGCGTGAAAAGATGCGGCTTGAACAGAGAATTGCGCGTTTAGAAGCACTTGCAACTCGAATTGGTCGGGATATCGAACTTGACGAAGGTGGGACTCGTCAGTGTAATTTGTTTGATGCATTCGGCACCATTCATCAAACGGAAGAGGACGTCCATTCAGATGAGGGTGCATGGGAACCACACCCTGCGTCAGCTCACCTGCAATACCTTCCCGATGATATCGGTGATGATCCACTACTCGCCGTTTGCGCTCAAGCCATTCTACTCCATTTTGAAATGAAGGCCGAGAAGGAGGACTTGCCTGAGACGCTAGAAGGTCTAGGTCTGGCACTGGTTCCGCGTGGGATTGAAACCGATGAACTGGTCGAAGGTTTGGAATGGTTACTAGAACAGGGTTCGATTATAGAAATCGATGAAAATGTGTTCACACTCGCATGAAATGGGCTCCCGGGCACCCCCATATTTCCCACTATATGGGTCCAGTGTCAGAAGAAACTGATTGGGATGTCTAGACTTGTATCACTTCTCGCGGGCCTTGCGGCAGGAATTTGGCTGACGATAATTTTGGAAGAAGCGACGATTGGAATCATCATCGGCACTTATGTTATGTTACTGTTTGAAATGCCGCGAAATGGTGCCGAAAAGAGAAGACTCCGTCACGTCATCAATGGCCAATATTTGAGATTGAAAGATGCAGCTTCTAGAATTGGAAAATTGGATCACCATTTACGGGTTCAAAGTCAGGAATTGACTTCGGTAGTTTCTGAGCTAGAGCGACGTGATGCAGTCGGAGCGCCGGAAGCAAGGCGGCTCATCGAAAGTCAGCGTGCTACGCTCCAGGCGCAAGCAAGGGCGATGGAAGAAGCACAACGATTGATTGAGTCTCAAGAATTGATGCTATTGCAATTCGAAGAACGAACTGAGGACGTGAATCGACGCTGGGATGAGATGATTCACACCATGCAGAGGGTGTTGGGTTCCCAATCCAATGAGGCGCATCAAGCCCAGCAAAAATTAGCTGATGAAAGTGGGAGGTTGACCGAAGCATTTGCCGAACAGAGTCGTGAAATGCAGCGAACCATGGGGGACCTGTTGCATCGTCTTGCACTTGAGCCACGAACCTCGACCGTCTCGGTCTCAGATTCTGTCTTGGTCAGTGGAGTTGACGAAACTTCACCCAGTATTCGAATCCCTACGATAGCAGAACGCCCGTCAAGAAAAATTCCAAAAATACCCGATTTGGGATTGGTTGTTAGACCTAAAAACCTCGAAAATGATGATGATTGGGTAGAAGCATTCAATGTCGGCGTGGCCTAGGGTAGGTTGTGTCGAGTGACGATTTGATTTGGGTCGGCTCCGCGCCGCTCAGTCCCGAAGACATGAAGCGTCTACGTCGTGACCTCATTCTTCAGCGAACTGTGCTTTGGGTCCCAACCAGTCTGATACTTTCCATTTCAATGCTGTTTTATGCTGGGTTAAAACTTTCAGAACCTGAGTCGATTACAGCTGTTGCGATTTCGTTTTTTGCTGCACTTTTACTAGCGCGTAAGTCAGGAAACCAACGATATCGACAAATCCGTACAGGATTGATTTCAGGGATGAATGTCACGCCGTTGTTACAACAAGAAGGTCGAGGAATTACAGCTCGATTTTTGGGCATGCCTGGGGGCGCGGATATCCTTGATGTGCTGATGCGNCCGGATGAAAGTGGAGTGCTTTCCAAAGAACAGGANGAGTGGGGGAGAGTTGTCTACAAAACTCGGGGCCGTGACCCNAAAGGNCCTGCTGANGGTTCAGGTGCAGACACCATTGATTCCAGAATGCCACGCATTGATGCCATGACACCTCGTCCAGAGTTCGAAGGAATTGAGGGTGAATTGACTGAAGGAGAGAAGCTGGTGGCAGAAGCCAATACGGCCCGTGATGAGAAAGCGCAAGAAGCTTGGAAACTCGCTGAAGAACAGGATCCTGATTTGGTNGAAGCNGGNGTTGAGAAACTTGGTGACTTGGTTGCGAAGGGTCACTTTTCTGGAGNTGGTGTCGGTGGTGATTTCCCCGAAGCGCCTACACGCGCTGCGCCCAATACGCCTCCACCGTCGCTGCCAACGCGCGATGAGGNTCAGTCTCAGGATTGAATCCCAACANTGTTTGNGCCTTCTCGATGGATGCCGATGAATGTAAGACATCCCCCTCTCTAGCAGGTTGNAATGTCGGTTCAACCAAAGCAATCTCTGGATTTTTTTCGGCCAATAAGTCACGCAGAGTGCTGAATAGTTTTGAAATNGAAATCGAGGTCCCTGAGGCCACATTGTAGACTTGATTGAGNGCCGATTGNGATTCTGTCGTCAACGCCAATACATTTGCATTCGCCACATCAACAGCNGTCACAAAGTCCCGAGTTGCNTCACCGTTTCCGTAAATGGTGGGAGGGGTGCANTCCATCAGTTTGTGAATGAATGCGGGGATGACAGCGGCATAGGCGCCGTTGGGATCTTGTCGTGGACCATGGACATTGAAATAGCGCAAAGAGATGGCCTCGATTTCGGAATTGAGTATAGCAACTTCAGCGGCCAATTTATCCTCAGCATATGGCGATTGGCAATTCGCGATGGATGCTTCAGTCACCGGCATCTGGCTAGCATCCCCGTAAATGGCTGCAGTACTTGAGAAAACGATGCGTTGTATTCCAACTTTCTCGGCGGCATCCAGAACATTGAGAGTGCCTTGTAGATTGATGGCTGCAGACAAATTTGGATTGGCTACTGATGCTGGAACAGAGGAGAGGGCTGCAAGGTGTGCAACATGGGTACAGCCTTGCATGGCTTCGATAATCTCCTCTAAATTTCGAATGTCCCCCGATACCAAAGTTGCCCCTGCGATTTGATTGTCTCCTGTGGACAAATTGTCGTAGATGGTCACTTCATGTCCCAACTGCAGTAATTTTTCACAAACGTGTGAACCGATGAAACCGGCACCGCCTGTGACAAAAACCCGCATATGCCGCCCTACGGGCGGCGTTCTTTGATGCATTTGGTCAACCGAGGGCTTCATGAAGCAAGAGAGAAGCCGCAAAAACATGGGATGGGATGCTTCATTCGCTACCAGAGCCGATTCAGGCGACCTGAATGTCGGTATCATTGGCCTCGGTTATGTTGGCCTGCCTACCGCCATTGGGTTCCGTGATGCGGGATTCAATGTCTGGGGAGTGGACTTGTCGGAGCGGATTGTCAACGCCTTGCATGAAGGTACCAATCCGCTTGGAGATCCTGACCTTGATGACATGATTCCAGCCCCAGGTTCTGACCGTTGGCACATCACACGAAGTACAGCAGAGGCAACCGCAGAATGCGACGTCCTCATCGTAACCGTACCCACGCCTGTCTCTCCTGATCTCAAGCCTGATTTGTCCTATGTCGAAAGCGCGGGACGAGCAGTCTTCGAAGCGGCTGGGAACGGAAATCGCAAAGTGGTCATTCTCGAAAGTACCGTTTATCCAGGCGTCACCGCAAGTACCTGGTTGCCTATCCTTGATGAGTTGGGCTTGGAAGAAGGCAAGGATGTCGAAGTTGCATACTGCCCTGAGCGATTCAACCCAGGGGACCCTAACCATGGGGTTCGACAAGTGGCTCGTGTCATTGGGTGCTCAAACCCTGAAGTTGGAGAAAGTCTCGTCCACCTCTATCGGCGATTGACCTCAGAAGACGTGCGATATGTCGGCAAGGTCGAAGTCGCGGAAGCAACCAAGGTGATTGAGAATGTTCAGCGTGACATCAATATTGCACTGGTCAATGAATTGGCACAGATTTTCCCAGAATTAGATTTGGATGTGGAAGATGTCTTGTCTTCAGCGGCCACCAAGTGGAACTTCCACCGATACACGCCAGGGATTGGAGTTGGTGGACACTGTATCCCGGTCGACCCATACTACATGATGCAACGAGCACAAGAAGTCGGTGTACCCGCTGAACTGATTACGGCGGCTCGTGCTGTCAACCGAATGATGCCCAAACATGTTTCAGGCGTTCTGCGAGATCTGTTGTATCAATCTGGTGTCGCGGCCGGAGAGGGGCGCGTATTGTTCCTCGGCTGGTCGTACAAAGCCGGTGTCGGTGATGCTCGAGAAACACCAGCTGAACCCTTGTCAGAGAATCTGAAAGATGCTGGGATTTCGATTTCAACCTGGGACCCTTATCTTGCTGCTAGCGATATCCCGGAAGGGATTGAGGTCATCGATGATATCTCAAGTGCTGATGGATTTGACATGGTGGTACTCGCAACCGCACACAAGGAATGCGTTGAGATTGATTGGTCCGCATTGCTTGAAAGAATGCGGACACCAATTCTGTATGATGGTCGTCGCGTACTCGACTTGGATGCCATGCAGGCCATGGGTTGGAAAGCCAATGCGGTGGGCTCGCCCGCGCAATATTGAGGTGTGAATATGAAGGCGATTTTGGTGGCCGGAGGGCACGGCTCGCGGTTGTATCCGTTCACACGTTACACACACAAAACACTCCTGCCACTCCACCGTCGCCCGGTCATCGATTATGCTCTGGCCACGATTCGTCGTTCTGGAATCACGGACATTACGATTATCGGAAATCGATTCATTGGGCAGATTGCACAACACGTTGGAACAGGATTGCCTGGCGAGAACATTCACTA
>NZXM01000056.1 GCA_002701965.1 Methanobacteriota archaeon
AGCCGATCACGAAGACAGAAAATAAGATTCCAATCGGTCCACTACCATGGATGTAAGGGATATTAATGCCAGCAAAACTGAGAATAAAAGTCAGCATGTAAATGATGAAAACACCACCCATTGCACTGAACAAAATAATCCGAGTATTGTCATTTACCGGAATTAATCCCATTCTGTAAGTGACCAGCATTGTTCCGAAAACACCTGCGGTTAATACGAACGCTTGAATGGCAATTCCTGGATAAAATGCTTCAAACATTGTCGTCAAGCCACCGAGAAACAATCCCTGTAAAGCAGCATAAGTGAGTACGGCAACGGGATTATCCGACAATCCGGTAAAGATCATCACGAAGAAGAAAATCAATCCCACGGCCCAACCTACAATACTCAACATCATAGCCAATTCGAGATTTCCAGTAACAAATAGGCCGAAAACAGACAATCCGGTGATCAACATGACGCCTAGGGTAATGAATCCCTTTTCGGCGACGCCTTGGATCGTCATTTTCTCTTGAACGAGGTCCTGTATTGTAAACGTCGAATCGTTCAGGGCGGGGTTGCTTGTGCGATACATGGAACTACGCAATACCTGCAGGTTCTCAAGACTTCGCATCATTTCTCCCAATAATCGTCGGCATTGTATCGAGTAAAGCCTGTACCAAATCATCTCCCGCGATTTCGTATCCTAAGCGATCCAATGATGTTGTAGTCCCTGCACTTAATCCACATCCGTCCAATCTTTCAACACGCCCTTTCGGTGTCGAAAAATTCACCGTAAAACCATGTCTTGAGACCCAACGCATGAAGGCTAGACCCACGGAACCAATCTTTGAATTGTCAACCCAAACTCCTTGCATGCGCGAATCAGTGTTCGCCTGAATACCCAACAATTCCAGAGCGCAAATCGTCCATTGCTCAAGTTTCGAAGTGATTTTTTTGACATTTTCTTCTTCGTCTAAGTCCCATCTGAAAATCGGATATACCACAAGTTGTCCAGGTCCATGCCAAGTAATACCTCCTCCTCGATCAACATCTATGGTTGGATAGTCTACTGGGACGATGATGCCATCTCGTCTGGCCCCGGGACCAATGGTCACAATTTCTGGGTGACTACAAATCAGTAGTGTGTCTCCAATGTTTTCATCCAATCGTTGATTTTGCAATTCACGCATCAGTTGTTGGGCTGTTGCGTATTCTACTTGGCCGAGGCGTCGGACCTCAACTTGACGCATCTCGGCCATGGTTGCCCGTGGGGGCGGAAGGGCATGAAGTAAATGGATTCAATAACGTGAAGTCAAAGCCAGTAGACATGCTGCCGGATACGTTGCATATGTTCGACAAAGAGGACCGCAAAGCATACTGCCGTGTACTGGCAGCTGTCGCACTATCAGATGGTCGCGTCTCTATGGAAGAATTCGCAAATTATGAGTCTAGGATGGGTATGGCGCTCTTAACTCCAGAGGACCGTGCAATGCTTCGACAAGAACTGAAACGAGGACGTAGTTTTCCCAATGCAGCCGACGGAATGCATCCGGCACACTTGCGTATCGCGCTTCGGGATGCATTACTCATGGCCGCTGCTGATGGGCATTATGATGCGCGTGAGATGGACGTTGTCAAGCAACTCGCAGAACGGGCGGCATTTTCTCCAGAAGATCTCGAAGAACTATACAACTGGATAGACGAAGGCTGGAATTGGATGAAGAAAGGGCGCCGTGTACTTTCTCTTCCTGAAGATGTCCATCATTGGAATACGGTCTACGAAGACTAGTCCTTCAGCATCATCCGTAGTTCTTCGACGGAACGTTGCTCATCGAAGTACACGACTTCGAGTGCATCAAAGAGCTCAGTATCGCCAATCCCTTCGACAAGTGGGAGAATGGCTCCATAAGTTGCGGCAGCCTTGGATTCTGTCGCATAGGCCTCTTGCAACATTTCTTGATAATTCGAAGTGTGTACGATAGGTGTAGGATCTCTTTCCGTGATGGCTTCTCCATCTAATTTGACAATTGCCGATCGAACCGTGGCGGCATGAGTGACCGATTCCGTAACTTCTGTGTTGAAGTGTGTCGCCAAATGCAGTCTGTGAATTCCGGATACATAAGCGGCGTAGTGTGCATACATTGCAATCGCTCGTAGTTCCCAAGCAAGTGCCTTATTCAGGGCTGAAATTAGTTCATCGTTTGACATAGTATTACCTCAGGCAGAGTGTATTGCGTGTCCGAGTGTTTTCAATACTCCCTCGTGGAAGGACTCAGTCATGGTCGGGTGGGCATGGATTGTTCCAGCAATATCTTCCAGAACTGCTCCCATCTCCAGAGCTAGAGTGAATTCTCCAGAAAGTTCGCTGACATGGCTACCAGTGGCCTGAACACCAAGGATGACATGATCGCTAGCTCTTGCAACAACTCGAACAAAACCACCTGTCTTTTCGGCTTCCATAGTCAATGCTCGACCATTCGCAGCCAGAGGGAATTTACCAGTGATGATATCTTCTCCAACTTCCTTGGCTTCATCAGGTGTTAAACCGACACTTACAATTTCAGGTTCAGTAAATACGATTGCTGGAATTGCGACGGGGTCAAAGATTCTCTTGTGTCCCGCAATGATTTCAGCAACCATTTCCCCTTGAGCGCTAGCACGATGAGCCAGCATCGGCTCACCAGATACATCACCAATTGCAAATACACCCTTCATCGAAGTTTTGCATTGGTTGTCAATTCGAATGAAGCGACCATCTGTGTCCATGCGTAAGCCCATGTTCTCCAAACCCCATCCTCGTGTATTTGGTCTACGGCCGACGGTAACAAGCACCTTGTCGAATGTCTCAGACTGCATTTCACCCTCTGCATCCTTCCAAGTAAGTTCCACCTTACCATCTTTGACTTCTGCACCTTGGGCCAGACAATTGGTATGGGTAACCACAGCATTCTTTCGAAGCCATGTGATCAAAGGTCTACGCAGTTCATCATCAAAGATGGCCATGACTTTGTCCAAACCTTCAATCACGGTGACTTCACTACCCAAGCGTCTCAAGGCGATCCCCAGTTCCAATCCGATGTAACCTCCACCAATGACGGCGACTTTCTCAGGCAGACTATCGAGATCTAAGGCACCAGTTGAAGAGCAAATGTGTTGTTCATCGAATTTCATGAATGGCAATTCGATAGGTGATGAACCAGTAGCAAGGATGACATTCTCAGCTTCAATTGCAATAGTTCCATCTTCGGTTTCTACGGTACAATTTTTTGCGTTTTGGAATGTAGCCCAACCCTTGATGAGTTCGGCTCCAGCATTCTTCAGCAGGTGTTCTACCCCTTTGTTGAGGCGCTCGACAATATCATCTTTCCATGAAACCAATGCCGGCATATCGAGTTCGACTTCTCCACTGATGCTAATCCCCATGTGTCCATCCGTGTGGTGGGCTAAATGCTCAAAGCGCTCTGCAGCATGAATCATTGCTTTGGAAGGAATACATCCTCGAATCAAACAGGTTCCACCTGCTTTATCGCCTTCGACAATGATGGTATCTAAGCCCAGTTGCCCAGCCCGAATTGCAGCTACGTATCCGCCAGGGCCTGCCCCGACAACCAAGACTTGGCATTTTCGTGATTCACTCATTTTGATCCCTCACATGAAGATGAGCGCTGGGTGCTCAAGGAGTCTCTTCAATGATTGTACAAGTGCAGCGCCATCTGCACCGTCAACAACACGATGGTCCCAAGAAGAGGATACATTCATGATTCGACGAATGGTAATTTGCCCGTTTTGGACCACTGGCATGTCACGTGCTTTGTGGACGCCAAGGATGCCGACTTCAGGATGGTTGATGATTGGAGTGGCCCCAAGGCCACCATCTCGACCCAAGCTGGTAATCGTGAAGGTCGAACCTGACAAATCTTCCATGGTTGCTGTTCCCTCACGGCAGGCACCAGAGACGCGTTGCATTTCAGCCGCTGCACTCCAGACATCCATCGCTTCGACGTTTTTGACAACAGGGACAAACAACCCACGGTCAGTTGCCGTTGCAATGCCCAAGTGTACGGCTTCGTGCCGAATCACCTTGTTCCCTTCTTCATCGTAAATCGCATTGCATTCAGGATGGTTGGGCATTGCTTTTGTCAAGGCCAACATGATGAACGGCAGATAGGTCAACTTGGGTTGGTCCGGACCCTTCGTTGCATTGAGGTGTTGGCGTAGCGCCTCCAATTCAGTGACATCGATTTCCTCAAAGTAAGAGAAGTGGGGGATACGTGTTTTTGACTCGACCATTTTCTCGGCAATCTTTCGACGTAGACCAACAACAGGGTGCTCACTGGTCCCTGTTCGAGCAACTCCTGTCGGAGCCGCTGGTGCACGCATTGCACCACCTGATGCGATGTAAGCGTCTAAGTCAGCATTTCGAACACGTCCAGCTGGGCCTCCGCCAGGGACCTGAGATAGATCAATTCCTGCTTCAGTAGCCCTGCGGCGGACCACTGGACTGGCAAGAACTCGACCTCCTGAACTGGTTACAGGAGTCGGGACAGGTGTAGGTGCGGGTGCAGGTGCGGGAGCAGGTGCAGGTTCCGACTCGGGTTCTGGTTCGGGCTCAGGGTCGGCTATGGGCTCCGGTTCCGGTTCCGGCTCAGATGCAGTCGCATTGCCTTCGCCATCAATCTCGAATTCAATCAGTGGTCCACCCACTGCGATCATGTCGCCAATTTGGCCATGCAATTTGGTGACAACACCATCATTCGTCGCAGCAATTCCTACAGTTGCTTTGTCTGTCATGATGTCGACCATTGGTTGATCTTCGGAAACAGTGTCTCCAACAGCAACGTGCCAAGCGGTAATTTCACCCTCGACAACACCTTCTCCGATATCTGGCAGTTTGAACACATACGTTCCCATTTTTATTCCTCCATTGTGGCTCTCATAGCCTCTGTAATTCGCGCTTGACTTGGGAAATAATCCCATTCTAGACTGTGTGGATAGGGTGTGTCCCATCCAGTGACTCGTTGGATGGGTGCCTCAAGATGCCAGAAGCAGCGCTCCTGTACTTGNGCCATNAACTCAGCACCAAAACCGGATGTGCGAGGGGCTTCATGCACAATTACACANCGCCCCGTCTTTTTGACTGANTCTTCAATGGCATCAATGTCNAGAGGGACCAAACTTCGCAAATCAATGACTTCTGCATCAATACCGCTGTTTTCGGCAGCGGCAGTTGCGACGTGGACCATGGTGCCATAGCAAAGAATGGTCACTTCTTTTCCTGATCGTNCAATCTCTGCCTTNCCCAAGGGGATGCTGTANTACTCCTCNGGAACNTCTCCCTTTGGATGGCTGTCCCANTTGATCATNGCAGCGGTATGNTCNCCGTCAAATGGACCGTTGTACAATCGCTTTGGNTCAAAGAAAATGACGGGNTCATTGCATTCNATNGATGAAATCAACAANCCCTTGGCATCGTATGGGTTGGAACAGATGACGACCTTTAGCCCGGGTGTGTGNGTAAAGTAGGCTTCAGGAGATTGACTGTGATAATGTCCACCTTTGATTCCACCACCACATGGAGTTCGAATCGTAACTGGTGCACTATATTCGCCACCAGATCGGTATCGGAGTTTCGCGAGTTCATTTGTGATTTGATCGAAGCCGGGGAAGATGTAGTCGGCGAATTGAATTTCCGCGACAGGTCGCAATCCATTCATNCCCATGCCAATGGCGATACCAACAATTCCACCCTCTGCCAAAGGAGTNTCGAAAGATCGATGTTTACCNAATTTTTCTTGTAGACCGGCNGTNCATCTGAATACACCACCATAGAACCCTGCATCTTCTCCGAATGATACAACCGTCTCGTCCCGCTCAAACATGTTGTGAAGTGCGGAATTAACCGCTTGGATGATGTTCATCTGTACCATTAGATTCCCACCTGTCCGCGTTGTTCCAACAAATGCCACGGTTCTTCTTCGTAAACATCCTCGAAGAGTGTGGTCACTGGTGGGAAGGGCCCATCCTTGAGAGTGCCATGCTTTTCCGCTTCCTTGTAAGCCACGATGATTTCGTCCTTNCATTGTGCTTCTAGCGCTTCATGNCTNTCNTCATCCCACTCNCCCATCTTCATGAGGTGTGCTTTGAGACGATCAACTGGGTCGCCCAGTGGCCAGTTTTCATATCCATCACCAGGNCGNTANATACTGGGNTCNTCAGANGANGAGTGNCTGTCNCCACGNTAGGTGTACATCTCCAACAANGTGGGNCCNTGNCCTGCNCGNGCCCNCTCAGTNGCCCACTTNTGAGCNGCANAAACNGCCAACAAATCCTGNCCATCAACACGNANNGATGCNACGTTGTANGGNATTCCTCTTGCNGCGAATGAAGGNCCTCCNTGTGCGAGNTTNCGATGCGTTGAAATCGCCCATTGATTGTTGACTACAACCAACACACAGGGTGCCTGATACACNGAGGCAAAGTTCAGCCCNTAATGGAAGTCTCCTTGTGCAGAAGTTCCTTCACCGAGCCAAGTACAAGCAATACTGTCCTCACCCCGATATGCAAATGCCATCGCGGCACCGACCGCCTGAGGGAATTGAGTGCCCACTGGACTCGAAATAGAGACAAAGTTGCCTTCTTTCCAGGAATAGTGCACTGGCATTTGGCGCCCTTTGACGTTGTCATTTGAGTTTGTGATACAGTGGCTAATCATGTCGACCATGCTTCGNCCNCGGACAAACAGGAGTCCTTGNTGGCGATANGATGGGACNACAATNTCNCTTGTTTCCATCGCCATTGCNGCNCCAACACTTACTGCTTCTTCGCCGAGACACTTCATGTAGAACGAAAGACGACCCTGCCTTTGCATCATCATCATTCNATCATCGTATGCTCGAATTCGAACCATGTGTCCCAGAGCNTTGCGAAGTTCATCAGGGCTGAGTTTTGGATCCCATTCGCCCACAGCNTCGTCATCATCGTTCAACACCCTCAACAGTCCATAGGCCAACTCGCGGGTATCTTCGCCTGAACAGTCAATCGAGGGTTTCGAATGATGTCCGGCAGGGATATCGTGTGGAGATGGGAAAGATGTNCCTCCCTCTCGATGTGGAGGGACAGGTACATGCATGTTGACCTCGGAATCTTCGCCCATAATCTTCACCAATCCAAAGTCGCTCATAGCGTTTCGCTGTCACCGTAGGTGACGATTTCTNNTCTGTTCATGGCCTCCTCGTAGAGGAGTCCACCTCGGTATGAAGAGCGTACNAAGGGNCCACAGGCCACAGCTTTGAATCCCATNTCNCGTGCNTCCTGGTCCCATTTACTGAATACTTCGGGCTCAGGGAATCGATCGATGGGGAGGTGGCGGGCGGAAGGNGCCAAATATTGTCCAATGGTCAACAAATCGACATCAGCATCTCGCAACAGTTGCATGGTCTCAGTGATTTCTTCNTCAGNTTCGCCAACACCGACCATGATACTTGATTTGGTCAAAATATCGGGTCGAAGTCNCTTTGCCTCTTTGAGAATTTCAATGGATTGAGAAAATGATGCACGATGGTCNCTAACCTTCGAATCTAAACGAGGTACNCATTCGACATTGTGTGCAAAAACAAGAAGTTTCAATCCATCTAGGAGCGAGTATAATGCGTTTTTATCNCCATTCAAGTCTGAGCATAAAAACTCCAGNCCGACATCGGGATTACGTTCGTNAACTGCTTCCAAACAAGCCCTGTAGTGTGAGGCNCCTGCATCGGGTAACTCATCGCGATTGACACAAGTAATTACAGCATAATTGACACCCATNAGGTCGACGGCTTCCGCCAGATTTGCTGGTTCATTTGGGTCCAATGGTGGAGGATCTTTCACGGTGCCCACTGCACAAAATCGGCAAGCACGAGTACACTGCTCTCCGGCGACCATGAACGTCGCNGTNCCCTTCCCCCAGCAATCATGGATGTTGGGGCATCGTGCTTCTTGGCAGACAGTATTGAGTTCGTGTTCAAGCACGTTATTGCGAACTTCATTGAANGCAAGTTGAGCATTACCCGTTGGTAGATTTGTACGAAACCAAGAGGGNAATCGTTTTCGATTTTGCTCCCGACGCTCAACAGCAGAGAGTCCTGCAGACTCCCTCGCCATTGGCAATCGCTTCCCTGACATCGTACGCGCTCCAGTCCCGTCCCAGCATCGGCCTCTGTTAATCGTTTGTTCCCCGACCCTAGGGTCGGGTTCGGAGTATTCAAGGCAGAGAGCCCTGTCCTCGTCACATGGTCGGTCTACTCGACGAGCGTGTTGCTTTGGTAACGGGAGGATCCGCAAGAATTGGGGCCGAAATCTGTCGACAGTTGGCCGAATCTGGAGCGATTGTCGCTGTTCACTGTCATCGCAACCTCTCTGCTGCTGAAGACTTGGTCGAAGAAATTGAGAGCAAAGGTGGTCAAGCATTTTTGGTTCGTGGAGATCTTTCAGAAGAGGGCGATAGAAGCGCGCTAATTGAAGCTGTTATCGCTCGACACGGACGCCTTGACATCCTCGTAAACAACGCATCTATATTCGAAAGCACACCTCTCGATCAGATGTCCTCTGATGCGGCAAGAATGATGTGGATTGTCAATGCTGAGGCACCTCTCATGTTGATTCGTCATGCAGCCCAACATCTTCGATTTGGGGGCAAGAATCGGCCAGGTGTAGTCGTCAATTTGATCGACAATGCTAGTGGGCGCGGAGACTGGCCTGAACTCAGCCATTATTGCGCATCCAAGGCAGCATTACTTTCGATGACTCGCAGTTTGGCTCAAGAGTTGGCTCCAAGCATCCGTGTAAATGCGGTCGGTCCAGGTGCGATTCTTTTTCAGGATTGGGAGTCTGAAGAGAAACGAGCCGCAATCCTCTCTTCTATACCAATGAAACGACAGGGTAGGGCGGAGGAAATAGCGGCCACGGTCATGTTCTTGGCCACCGGTCCGGATTACATTACTGGCCAAATTATCGATGTTGATGGCGGTTGGTCGCTGTCGTAGTGTTCAAGACCTGAGTCTGGCTCAAAGAGTCTGCAGGGGTACCCGAGCTGGTCAAAGGGGCCGGACTTAAGCTCCGGTGGCAATGCCTTCGTGGGTTCGAATCCCACCCCCTGCACCAATTTCGATGATTCTATGCATCTACGATGCAGGTTGGATGCATGATGCCTCAAACAAGCACCGTTTGCAAACCGTTTAATGGACCATGGTGTACGGAGTCACCGTAGGTGAGTGCATGCTGGGTCAGTCAAGAGGCAATCACAGTGTGGCAATCTTTCTGGTTGCCATCATGCTTGCATCACTGTTCGTTGGAGCCGCATCACCACATTCAGAACTCAACGAGTTGCCAACCAAAAGTCACTCAAATGGGGTTGAGTACACGCTTTATCTTGCTTCTGCACCCGGTGGGCACCCGACCGATGGGCGAATCACAACTGAGCGACCTGATGGTAGTCAGGAAGAGGAATCTGCCTCCGGGACGAACGTTGAATTCTCCACAGATCAGTTGCTGACGGACATGGTCTTTAGTGGAGATTCCGACAATGGACAATGGAAAGTCGATATCAAACTCTGGCTAAAGGCAACAGGTCAAGATGGGTCTACGGTTGATTGGACCGTATCATTGGTTGCAGGCACATCAATTATAGCAACCGAAGAGAAGCAATATCAGGCCTGCACACCCTCAGCTGGTGGACTTACTGGTGGTGGGACAACTTGTGAGTTTGGAGAGAAATTGTTTGAACCGAGTTGGACTGGAAACAGCGACTTCACAGTGGATCAAGGTGAGCGTCTCAAGGTGGTCGTGTCTGCTGACATGGACTGTACCTCCGGTGGAGGAGATACTCCTGACACTCCCAATGGCACTGATGACGGTACTAGTGGTCGTCAATGGCCTGGTGGCGGAGGCAACACAGAATGTGATGCATGGGTCGCTTGGGATGAAATTGACAATGGTGCAGGTTTCTCGGAAATCGAAATTGATGTTCAACCGCTTGCAGGTTCTCAAGTTAAAGTGCAGCGGCCAGGTGCAGTATGGACTGATCCCGAAGTAGAAACTTGGTATCCGAATGATGACGCTGACATGCGCATCATGCAATTCAACTTGGAATTGCTCAATGGTTTTGGTCGAGAAGATATTGACACAGTCAGTTTGACTGTGATTGATAAAGACGGTCAAATCGCAAAATCTCACACATTTGATGAAAATGAGATTGATGAGGATGGGAATTCACAGCGTGCACAATACAACTGGACATACCCTGGTGGAATTGAATCTGGTGAGTATGAGGTCGATGTAGAGGTTAGGAATACACAAGGTGAAACTTTCTTACTTGACCATGATGGAGTGACAATGAGTGACTTTGGAATCTCATTGACTCATGGTAGTGATCGTGTGGTTGAATACATCGCTCCAAGCTCAACAACTCCCGTCAATCTGGACCTCAGGCACGTAGGTGCATCAGGAAGTGGGTACAACCTTACTTGTGAGATGGCAGTCCTAACGAACTTTGGTTCGAACTGGATCATTGAATTTGATAAGGCTGATAGAATCTACCCATTATCAGGTGGAGGTAATACTGCTCACCCTACATTACTACTCACTGCACCGGATGATCTTTCAGGTTCGCCAGATGTGATTGAGATCCGTGCTGTAGCTTATGATTCTCAAACGGTCATGGTGCACCAGACCACCTTGCAATTGGACCTTGAAAAGCTCGATACATATGCTCCACCCATGGTCAGTCTCTGGCCCGAGGAGCATGACAACCAATATGCCAACAGTACAGGCGCACTCAACATTGATGAGAGCATCCCTCGCTACGTTGAAGATGGCGTTTACACGACTTTTTATCTTGAAATTTTCAACACAGGGTTTGATACAGACCAGTTTAGAATCGATGTGAAGCAAGATTCCAATGCGAATCTTCGGTTTTGGGACAATGATACTGGGCAAAGGATTGAGGAGAATGAAGGAGATGGTACTTTCCACACCTCCAGCTTGGATCGACACACGACTCAAACGATTCGTTTGCAGGTCAAGCCATCAACTTCCAGGGATGATGCAGATACAGGCATGATTGAGTTAGAAACAATCAGTATAGGTAACTCTACCCAAAAAGCAACAATTGCATTCACCATTCAGCGAACCTTCGGCATCCAAGCAGAAGTAGTCTACGATTGTGATTCGACTCCATTTGGACATGTCGAGGCAGACATATGCTTGAACAGTGCCGACAAAATATCATTTGATATTGACATCACGAATACCATGGGAGAAGGTAGTACGGCCACAGATTGGTTAATCGTAAACCCCAAGGATTTAGATCGCAATATCGATGAGGATTTGTATTCTGATGCGAATGCAAATTACAGTCAGTGGGTGTATGAAATTACAGATACAAACGAGGATCCATCTCCGCGCGTACAACTGGCGCCAGGTGATTCACAATTGATCAACCTAGACATCACACTGACAGCCCAAGTTCCAGAAGGAAATCACACCATTTATCTCCGGATCCGTGAAGACATTTCAGATAGCTCACTCGCGCGTTACTTTGATTTGCCATTGACCATATTGATTGGCAAAGACAAGCCACAGCTTTCGATTCGTCAGCAGTCAGCAACTCCTACGATGGTACCAGGGGAAATCACGGAGATTCAGATGAAAGTCAAGAATGATGGAAACACCGATGTCATGGTTCTTCTCGACGTGGATGTCTCCGGGGATTGGGATGCAGATGTCATCAGCCAAAACGGTGCTCAGGTTGTGACTGTAAATGCGTTCAGTGAGGTATCCTTCACCGTCACAATTACTGCAGGTGATTCAGCTTTGAATGGGGATAACAAACAGATTTTCGTCACTGCAAAACCTCTCTCGGAAGAGGAATCGTTCCCAGAGCAATATACTGCTGAACAAACGCTCAATATTCGAATCAAAATGGATGACAAATTCGAGGTCATTGTCAAAGAGTTAACNGATCCAAGACCCGCAACAATCGCCATCGGGTTGGGGATGGTTATCTTGCTTGTCGCTGCGATTTCTGGACGCAGAAATCGCGTTGAGTACGTCGATGTATGGGTTGACGAAGATGATGAAGAGAGTGATGAAGGGGAGTTTGAAATGCCCGATTTGGTCACCGCTGAAGATGATGATGCTTACGACGAGGATGACATCGAACTCGTCGACCTTGACTGAGGCTTTTGGTCGCTGACCCTCCTATGGAGGGTCGGATTATGTCCGAACACCGCTCCATTTGTCTTAATACCCTGATTGGCACCGAGATGACTGGGTTCAGCCATGCCTACGAACGTAACTCCCTCCTCGGCCGCCGTCGAATTGACACTGCGTACGCAGAAATTCCGTGCTGTAGGTCTCACACTACTGATGATTTTCTCTAGTCTTGCCGCTCTGCAATTTGCGAGTTGGGAAGCTGCCGCATCTACCGACCAGGATGGGGACGGATTGACCCTTGGTCTTGAATTCCTACTCAACACACAACCGACTGATTGGGACAGTGACAATGACGGTTTGCCGGATGGCTGGGAGTACCAGTATGGTTTGGACCCTCTGGATGCATCAAGCCTTGGCAATGATGGTGCTGCTGGCGATCCTGATGGTGATGGGTTAACCAATCTACAAGAGTACACCTATCTTGAACCATCCACCTGGGATTTGTCGAGTACACCCAGTGTGTTGGACAATGGTGTTTGGTGGAATGGGACAGTTCCCGTTCGAAACTGGGACGAAGAGACAGCGATGCAAGCATCTCAAGGGCAGGGTTCGGATGGTACCGATGAAGATCCAATGGGTGACATGTGCAACGACAATATCGACAACGACTACGACGGACTGGTTGATTCCCAAGATCCAGACAATGATGGTGATTCCAACTGTGGTAGTGATGATGATGATGGTGACGGTGACATCGATGAAGATCCAGATGGCTGGGATACCGACAATGACGGTATGTCTGACGGCTGGGAAGTTGCCAATGGATTGAATGCAACCAACCCATCTAATGCTGATGGGATGTTCGGNGATCCAGATGGTGACGGTTTGGTCAACATCTACGAATACATGAATCCGTCTTGGGATACCAGCAACAGCGGTGTTGATTATTTCCAACCAGGTCCTGCTAACAGTGGTCGTACCGAGACAATTTCTCCTTGTAATCCTGTACTGGCGATAGGCCCTGGTGGTTGTGCCACATTGACTGCAGAAGTCGATGGGGTATTCACCACCAATCCATTGATTGCCGATTCTGATGGCGACGGGTTGAACGACTCGTACGAAGCGCTTGTTCTACTTACTGATCCAACTGATGTTGATACCGACAGTGATGGAATCGATGATGGTGTAGAAGTCAACGGTCTTTACGGAAATCCAGCACAAGCGAGTGACCCTCGTGACAACAATACGGACGATGATTTACTCGACGACGGTGACGAGGATAAGAACGGTAACGGGCAAATCGATGCCAATGAGACNGACCCAACACGCCGTGAAGATGCAGGGGACTTCGACAACGATGGTATCGAAAACTGGGAAGAGAACCTATCCTGTACACTGTGGGATGTGTTCGACTCGGACTTCGGTGGCATCGGCGATGGCGATGAGCGAAATTGGTCACATGGAACAGATCCTTGTGATTCTTTCATCGATTTCTCATCGTTGATTTCCAGTTATGACCCCAGTTTACAGCGCCTGAGTTTGGCCAATGCTTCAGGTTTCGACCCCAATGGTGGGACTGGTTATTACAATGATTCCAATGGTCAACATACCTCTTTTGCCTATGCCTCAATTCAATCGAATGTTCTCTTCGGCGTCGCTCTCGCACCTCCTGCGGGGACCACCGATGCAGTGAGTAAGAATGGCTCATGGTGCCACTTTGATGCAATCAACACTGGAACCATTGGTTCGACTCAGCGACATTGTGATGATGACTTTGAGGATACAGATGGCGATGGTCTCGCGGATTGGCAGGAATTGATGGGGACCTTTGGATTCACTTCACTGCCTACACTCGTTGATTCAGATGGTGACGGAGTTGATGACTATGATGAGGTCATGGGTGGAACCGACCCGATGGAACCTTGTGACAACAATCTCGATTCTGATGGCGATTTGCTGAACAACTATTTCGAGAACAATACCGGGTGTCCTGTGACATTCATCCCTGGAATCATCGGCAATGGGAGCGTGGATACCTACGTGACTGATTATCTNACGCCCGATACAGATGCAGGAGGGGTATGGGATGGCCAAGAATACATTGATGGAACCAATCCTCAGAACGATCCAAACGATGATCAAAACCCAGTCGATACCGATGGAGATGGAATTCCTGACAGCGTTGAGAATATCACGGGTACAGACTGGCGTGATCCTGACACCGATGGCGGTGGCATGATTGATGGCGAAGAATGTCCGCCTCCGCTATGGGTCTTCAACTGCATTGGAGGAAATTTCAATCCTTGGGATCCTTCAGATGATATCATCCAAAATGAGATTGTCTTCTATGCAAACAATTCCACCTTCGGTGTCGATGAAACACTCGACCGATTCTGGCGCGTACATACCTATGATGCGTACACAGGTGCTGCATATGGAAAGAATGCAACCAACCAAATCTGGACTGCGATGCCTCAAGGATTCACCAATGAACAGTGGATTGCCAACAACTCGTTCCACAATTCGACTGAGAGTTGGTCCATTGAACATGTCAACCCAATTCTCAGTGCCAATGCGCCCCATCCCTATGCCACAACTGGAGTGATGGGATGGGCTGACACGCTTGCAAATCTGAGTCATGGTAATATTACACATGACATCAAGGTCGAAGATGCCGGTTTAGTCGGGATGTTTGTTGATGCACCTGAAATTTGGTACGATACCAGTGAATTGGATTTGTCTATCGCATATGCCGGTGCAGGTACTTACGCCATGGATTTACCCAGTGAATTCACAGATTCAACCCATCCTTTCTCGGAAGTTCGCAACATTACAGATGCAGTAATTTCGGATGCTGGTGCAGTCAGTGCCTATGACAAAGCAGTTGCAATCCAAGATTTCCTATTGAATGGTAATTCAACAACCGAGTATCTACGTAACTACGACGGTAGTGGTCTACCGATTGGTGAAGATCTCTCATTCCACCTTGTGGTTGCGGCCAAGGAGGGTCGTTGTACCGAATTCTCCACAGCTTTCACCACCATGTTGCGCTTAGCAGGTCTCCCTGCTCGCAAAGTCACCGGATACCATGGTGGTTATTGGAACGGCCAAGGTTACACTGTTGCAGGTGTACATTCTGATTCTTGGGCTGAGGTTCATCTACAGACCAGTCCTGCAGGCAATTCTTTGGACATGGGTTGGATTCCTCTTGACCCTTGCCCTGCCGCAGCACCGACCCAGATTGTCAATGAAACCTGGGAGCCATTGACGGTTCATCGTAACTTGTCCACTGGCAACATTTGGCTCAATGGTACTCTGGAGTTTACCGACAACAACACTCCAATTGACAATCACACGGTTCGCCTCTATCTGATGCCCCCTGCAACGGCAGCCAGTAATCCAAGTTTGGGCGCTACTGGTGCACGCCAGTTGGGTGAAACTCTAACCGGCTCTCTAGGCAATTTCACCTTGCGCGGAGTACCTGCAGAAATTATTGAGCCAGGATATGGTTCATTGGTTGTTGAAGTTGCTCAACGTGGATATGTCGAAACATCATACAAGACATTCTCTTGGACAATCAATGTCACGGATACGCTGAATATCACTCAAGATACGCCCTCTTTACCAGGTGAGCCAATCGTTGGTGCTGGTACGACAACACTTGTTGCAGGCAATGTTCGATGGGAGAATATTCCTTTCATCGATCCAAGTGATGTGGGTTCACTGATTTTATTCATGAACTACACTAGTTCCGTTGATGGTGCCGTTTCTCTGCAGACGACTGTGGGTGAAGATGGGTATTACGAGTTCAACGTCACACTGGATGAGAATGAGACCATCGGTCTCCTACCCGCGGTAATCGAATTCCCGGGATGGCATGTAGATGGTTTGCATCTTGTCGCTCCACCCACTTACCATGCGTTGCCTAGCACCTACAATTTGAATTTCAATATCAGTGCCGCACCAAACCTCACTGCAACATTGGAGGGTCCGGGCACAAACAACTCATTGCTCTCTCTCGATGAGAATCTGTACATCAATGGGTCTGTACTCTCCCGTGGGCAATCCATCGTCCCGATGGAAGGTACACTTTGGTTACAGATGCGAATGAATGGTTCATCGGGGCCGATGGAGAATATCACCTCATGGGTGCTGAATTCTTCCACATGGTCTTCAAGCCCTGGGAACTTCAGTTTAGTATGGAACTTCACAGTTGCAGATGCACAAATGCTTGACCCAGGGTTCCTCGATGTAGAATTACTCTTCATCCCGGATGCACTTGGTGCCAGTGATATTGCTGGATTGCAGGAGCAGGCAACAACGTCTGGGCTCAGTTATGGGTTGCAAACTATTCTTACCATTGAATACAACATTGGACCCCTTGAACGAGGTACAGATGCAACCTCAAGTATCGGTTTGACAGATCATCGTGGCAACTATGTGTTGCCAGCTAACGGAACTTACCTTTCGACGTTCAACGGGCAATTGATTGCCACCAACACTTCGGTTGATGCCGAATCTGGGTCACTCATTATCGACTGGATTCCTGATCCTACCACACCTGTAGGTGACTATGTTTGGTACACAAACTACAGTTCTTCGACACAGTGGTACAAAGATGCCACCAGTCAAGGTGATGTTCGAGTCACGGGGTTCATTATCATCAGTTCAACTCTGGCTTCGGACTGGGTACACATTGGTGCGACCACATACGTCACAGGAGATATACGCGATGATTTGACCAACAACGTCATCACTGGAAATCAGACATCTCTCATCTTTGAGTTTGAGATTCCCGGTGTCGGTCCTGCTGACCCCATGGGCAATCCACCTCCACCAACGTTCATCCCAATCGGTTCAATTGCAGTGAACTCGACTACGGGATTGTACAATTTCTCCTTCACCATGCCCACGAATATGCCTGGTGGAATTTGGGATATCAGTGTCTCCGCTGACTTTGCTGCTGGAGCTCCTCCTGGTGGTGCTTACTACAACCTTGAGGAACCACATACCTTCCAGATTGGTGCTGAATCCGAGTCAACTCTACTCGTCAACAATTCGAATCTCCTAGTTGAAGTCAGCAATGACTTGATCATTGAAGTCGACGTGAAGGATATTGCTGCATTCTACTCAGAACCACCCTTGGGACTTGACGACATGCAGAACATCTCGCAAGCTGCAGTCGAATTCTTCTGGGATGCCAATGGGGCGAACACCTCCTTGGGAACATTCGCGACCAACAGCGACGGTCGAGTGACCCTAACATGGACTGTGCCATTGCAGCAGGAACCAGGATTCTATGACGTTTGGATGGTCATGTATGATGATCAGAGTGATACACTTTCAACCAACAATGGTGCTCGCTACACCGGTAACGATACGATGGCCAATGTCACCGTTCAAGTGTTGAGTTCTGTGGTCTTCGATCCATCAACACCCACAACTGTTGTCGCAGGAACCAATTTCCAACTGACTGGTGTGGTGCAAGATTCTGTTAATTCGTCTCGGCCATTCTCTGGTCCGGTTCGCGTGGATGTATTCTGGCTGGACGAGCCAGATGAGTTGCTCGCCTCAGGCTTTACAACTGCTGTCAATGGGACCTTCAATTTGAGTGTCAATTCAGACCCTGAACTTGATGGAATCACCAGTGGTAACCACACACTCGTGGTCTCTGTGATTGAAGGCTCTAGTCCATTCTACCTAACTGCCACAGGCACGCATGACATCTTGGTCATGGGAGTCACTGACTTTGAGCAAACCTATCCACTTTCGGGTATTGTAGTCAACCGTGGTGATTCGGTCACGTTTGGAGGGAAGCTGGTTGAAACGACTGACTTCGGTTGTGATACTTGTAACGGTGCACCTCGTGTACTGAACTTCACAACGGTATCGTCTCAATTCCACGATACATGGCTTGCTGAAACCTCTACCGATGTTAATGGTAGTGTGGAGTTCACATACAATATCCCTTCAACTCAACCTCTGGGTCCGATTATCATTACATTACACTACAATGGTACGTGGAACCTTCTACCTGATGCCAGCCCGATCAACACCGTTACGGTCCGTTCAATCACCGTCTTGGTTGTTGATTCCATTACCGACAACCCGATTGCAGGTGGTGGATTCAATGTGACTGGTACATTGGTTTCCGACAATGGTTCTGCAATTATCACGCGGGATGGTACACCTATGTTGCCAACCCTGACTTTCGATATTGATGGGTTCACCAATACCTTCACTGTGGCCAATGGGACGGCTCAGGGCAACGGAACTTGGTGGGCATGGGTGACCTTGGATGCTGCCTTCCCGCGCGGCACCCATCTGATTACAGCTGAATATACACCAACTGTCAACTTCTATGAATTCAGTTCTGGAAACAATACATTTGACAGCCGTGGATATTCTGTACTGACGATTACTACACCTTTGGATTTGAATTTGGAAGACCGCACGGTTCGGGGTGAAAACTTCACACTCAACATCACTTTGGTCGATAATGCCGGCGACCCTATTGGCAATGAGACGGTTTCGATTGATCCTGTTGGGATGAACTCACCATTGTTTGTGACGACAGATGCAAGTGGATTTGGTACAGTTCAAGTTGCTGTTCTGAACACAACGACACCAGGTCCACATACCATCCTGGCAAATTATGCAGGATTGAATGGCTCAACTGGAGTGATTGGAGATGCCACCTCGACTCGAATCGTGATTCTGGCACCTACTGTACTCACAGTTGACAGTATTGAAGGTGAATTGATTGCCGGACAGACACTGATTGTCAATGGAACCTTGCTAGATGAATGGGGTCTATCTTTACTCGATACGGAAGGAAATGCATCGGGTGGTGTCATCCATCTTGCGATTGATGGCAACGGTGTAGGGAGTACATGGGCCACCATTTCAAATGGTACCACGGGTGAGTATTCCCTCGTATACACTCTACCACAGAATATCGAAGCCGGAGGGCATACACTGGAAGTAAGCTTCCTTGGAGGTTATCTTTGGGTCGATCCTGTGGGATCGGGAGACTCGGTCAATCCCGAGTACTATCTAGGTTCTACTGCGACTTCCCAATTCAATGCAACACAGCCGACAACCGTCAGCATCGTAGCTGGTGGTGGGGAAATTGATCGTGAAGAACTCATCTCCTTGAGTGGTGTGCTATTGGATTCAGTCGATCGGCCTGTTGGAAATATGACAATCAGCATTTACCTTGATGGCATTTTCTTGACTAATGTGACAAGCACAGAGAACGGTACATTCGATGTATTCTATCCAGTTCCTGCGGACATGACCTTGGGTCCAGTCTCTATGGACGTACAGTATGCAGGTGCAGAATTCTACTTGCCCTCTAGTTCTAGCATTAACTGGCAAGTGTTCAGTTCAGTCAATCTTGAAATCGCACCACCTGAGGCTGTCGCGATTGGTGATACTGTGGCCTTCACTGGCACAGTCCGTGACAATCTTCCGGCGGGATGGATTCCAGGTCACAATGTAGACATTCGAATCGATGGTATGTTGATTGGCAATGCAACGACCGATGAAAACGGGATTTGGATTCTAAATTGGACCATTCCTTCCAACATGGAATTGGGCAGCCATACTATCGAAGTTTATGCCCCGGATCAAGGGTGGTACCGTAGCGGTGAAGCCAATGAAACTCTCTGGGTTGCGCACCATTCAGCCATATCTTTGTCTGCAAATGGTGGGTCTGCAACACGTGGCTTCGATTGGTTCATCTCCGGTCGTTTGTATGACAGTGACGTTGTCGGACTCCCCGGTATTGCGAACGCCGAAGTTCAAGTGGCCCTCGATGGTGCTTCTATCGCCACCTTGACCACGGATGAAAATGGCAACTTCAGCGTCTCCATCCCGGTTGACATTTCAAGTACACGTGGCAATCATATCGTCACAGTACTGTACTTGGGCGACTCGTCCTGGTTGGGTAGTGAGGGAGAAGTCACCGTCACGACATGGGCCGATGTAGATGTGCAGATCACCTTCGTATCGGATAATTCGATTCGTGGCGATTCAACACATCCCGTTCGAATTGAGGGCCGAATTGATGAGGTAGGTGGCAATGGAAACACGCTCACAAATCTCTCGCTTGTACTGATGACAGGTAACACAACATTGCCTACATCAAATCTGGTGTGGGACAATCAAACGGGTGGATTCGTGATCGAGTTTACTGCTGATCGGTTCATGAGCCCGGGTGATATGACGCTCGTACTCACCAGTGAGCAGGACAGTGTTCGCTATCTGAATTCAGCTAATACATCCACTGAGTTATTCCTGAGTGTACGTGCGACCTTCGAGATTAACCCTGATACAATCACCGTCGCTTGGGGTTCACATTCCATCAATGGTACTGTGACTGTCAGAGATTTGTTCTCTAGTCAAGTGATTCCGGGAATCGCCATTGAGGCGCATCTACAGAACCAATCTGAGATTGAACCATTTGAGTTGTTTAAATCAGGCTACACAGATGAAAGCGGTGTTTGGGAGTTTGATTTCTC
>NZXM01000001.1 GCA_002701965.1 Methanobacteriota archaeon
AGCAGCCCTGGGTAGAGGTTGTAACATAATTCCAATCACCACCAATTTGTAGGGGTTCAACATTTTGTTCGTTGATTTGCGCAACCGGTTGAAACTCTTCTTCAGATAGAGTCTCTTCAACGATTTCTTGCAGGTATACTCCATCATAGGTATGTGCCAATTGGGTTCGGAAGGTTGGAAGCGATGTGGTTTCGATTGAAATCTGCCAATTGCCATGTGCTAATTCCTGGCCATCATCTACGAATGGAACAACCACAGTTGGCCAAGTATAACTTTGCAATGATTCGATTGTCGACCGCTGTCCACCGACTGCTTCACAACCTTCGTACCAAATCCTCTCGGGTTCTTCTCCAATCAGGGAAAGTTCGAGCTGTAGAGCGCAGTCAGTCGGCCAATAGAAGTCAAACCCTTCATCCCCGCTGTTTACGATGGTGACTTCGAAAGAAATTCTTTCATTCAATCCATCTGCATCGAGTACGGCTAAATTGTCAATTCTCAATTGCACAGACGTATCATCCTGATGATCTAGGCCACAAGCAGGATTGACTCCGCTATTTTCGTGCATAAAGGACTGAGTGGCAACGATGCCATGGTCTGGCTGACTCACGACCAAAAGATGCATTCCATCCCCAATCTCACATCCATTTGAACCGATAAAGTCCCAATAATCTGATGCAACAGTATGCGTGGTTAATGGTGCAATTTTTTGTTCAATCCCAGTGTCTGGACAAAATCGAGCACCTCGCGAATCGAAGACAATTTCGCCATTGGGTGCGATGACATGGGCTTCTGCGATACAAGCATCTTCAAAGATCAATTTCGCGGGAACATCTGCTGAATTTTCCAGCGTAAAGTGCCATTCTAGAAGATTATCAGTATCAATGGTTACACTTGGAATCAATTGAGGTACAGAGTTGGTGGGTGTTCGCATGTATGTTGTTTCTACAGTTGTGGTTGAGCCAATGACACCTGATAGCGAAATTGGGATCAATATGTCGCCATCCTCGGCGCCCTCAAAACCCCATGCAAACCAACCGAGAGCCAACTGCTCACCTGATTCAATGGCCCCAAATCCACAAGATAAATCGGTTAACACATTCGTTTGAACCCTACAGTTTTCATCGAATGGAAGTGTAATCAAATCAGTGCCGATGTTACTCAATGACAGGTAAATCATGGCGGGCATTGATGAAGTGTGACTGTTTTCTTGACCCAATGTTTCTGCAAGAATAGCATCTAACTTGAGATTCTCAGGCATTTCGACTGTACGTTGGAATATCAGGGAATGTATGTCCTCAAGATTAGCTTCACTCTGTGTAAATTCAAAGTCTAAGTCTCCACTGGGTGCGTTATTCCAATCCCACGACCAGGTCGACAAGATCCGCTCTTGGCCGGGCTGAATAGACATCGCTCGGCTTTGATCAGGACAGATTCGTTCATCGTCGAGGTCCATTTGCCATTCATCACTTGAGATGACCAAATCAAATGGGCAAGCGGGGTTGTAAACCAATTCCTGTGCCGTATCGGCATGATTCTTGATTCGAATGGTTACCTCCAAATCTCCAGTATCGGAATAGTATATTCCATTACTTGGTTCGTCAATATCGATTCTCAATTCAAGATTGGATTCGGATGAATCAGCACTGGCCATTGGGGCGAGAATCATAACGAGAAGCAACCCAACCAAAGGTGTCGACTTGAAATTCACCTCGCCTAGCACCCGCTCCGCCTCAGTTGTGCAGCCTACTCCTCCCGTTTGAAACCATTGGCACCCCCTTAGGGGGGCCAATGACACGCCGAACGATTGATTCACTGAGTCTTCATCGCAGTACATGGGCCTGCGAGAAGGTGAATTTGACAAATCCACGAGCGACCCTCAAGTCGAGATTTGGGTCACTCAAATGGGTTCATGGGCCAACATGAATACTGCCTTCATCGATCGAGAAAATCAAGTTGTTGCCATTGTCGACCCATTCGATGGTGAAGCATGGATTGAGGCCTTGAGTCATGAAAATTTGGTCCCCTCACATATCCTTCTGACACATACGCATCGAGACCACACACCGGGAGTAAAGGCGATTCGAAATACATACCCTGAGGTTGAGGTTTGGGGGCATGAGGAATCAGTATCACCGAGTCTGTTTGGTAGGATCATTTTCCGGAGGACCGATTTTACCCATGTTTGGAATCATGCTCCCAATCAAATCGAGACATGGAAATGTGGTTCAATCGAGCTTTCCGTTATTCACTCACCGGGGCACGCTCCGGGCCATGTCACATTCCATGGGCATGGAGTCTATGTTGCTGGGGATTTACTGTTCACAATGCGCTCTGGGCGAGTCGATTTACCAGGCTCAGATCCGAACGCGCAGTGGCGGAGTCTTGCCTTTGCGAAATCGATCTTAAAATCGCTGCCTTGTGATTGGCGTCTAATCCCTGGACACCGCTATGATTGGATCGATGGAAGCACACCTGATTGGGTCACCATCGAACAGGCACTCGCGCACAATTTGTCGCTAAATGCTCCGAACATTGAGTCGTTCGATGCACTTGCATTCAATCGATTTGATGACGACTTGGCGGCTTAACCCAGCAAGTCCCCGAATTCTGGAAGCGCATTATTCTCCGCCTCTTGTTGCTCCATGTGAACTTGCCATTCAGCTTTCTCAACATATCCGAGTTCTTTCGCTTTCTCGATTTCACCAGTCGCCAAATAATGATCAATCCACTTTTGTCGTCGCTCTTCTTCCTCATTGTTGAACGCCATCTCTTGAGCCTGTAACTGGCGAATTTCCGAAAGTCGCTTCCGGGCTCCCATTTGTTTTGCAACCAAGGCAACGAAAATCAGTGCCAACATCAGTGCAATCGCTCCACCCATGATGTACAACATGACAGATGAGCTCTCATCTTCTTCGGCTTGCGACCCTTCAGATTCCGGTTCGGTTACAACACAACGCTGTCCAATTAGGTGGATATCTGGGTCGTACGGGCAAGCATCAGCGGTATCGGACCAACCATCAGAGTCGCTATCCAAGCAACCAAACTTGTCTTCATAGGAGAATCCTTGAACACTCTTGCAAAGGTCTGGCTGGAAAGCCAAGCCTGTGCTATTGTCCCCATATCCGTCACGATCAGCGTCTTTGTTCTGTGTAAATCGGAGTGGGAAGGCGTCAGTATTTCTTGCATTCTCTACCAATTCTCCAGGCCAACACTCGAGTCTTATTGTTGAATTATCCTTGTAATTGTCACCAAATCCATCACCATCGACATCGCTCCATTGTGTGGGTTCATCAGGGAAAGCATCGCCATTTTGGACACGGGTTTGAATCAAACCAGGGTCTACATCGCAAGCCCATCGATAGATGTCATCGGAAACGGTTTCTCCGGTGGCATTGGTGTACGTGTAATTGTCACCGTATCCGTCTCCATCTGAGTCAATCCATTGGGTTTCATCTTCAGGGAAAATATCGATTGAGTCGGCCCATCCATCCCCATCCGAATCCGTACATCCGTACACATTCCCTTCCGTGGAGGTACCAGGCCAATCTGGACAGTCATCTCCGTCCACGGTTAACTGACTGTCACCAAACCCGTCACCATCTGTGTCGGCATCTTGGAATGGGTCATCGGGGAATGCATCTTGAGGATCAGGAGTTCCGTCTTGGTCACTGTCAGGACATCCACGTGCTTCGTCGGTATTCGTAGTCCCGTACATCATTGGACAGATATCGTAGTTGTTTCCATCTGGGTTGTCGCCAAATCCATCTCCATCACCATCCCACCACTGAGTGGGGTCATCAGGGAACCAATCTCCATTCTCACCGCTCGGGTTGTCGCCATAGCCGTCCCCATCACGATCTCCACATTGGGCACTGTCCATGGGGAACAAGTCAGGATTGTTGCCGTTTGGATTGTCCCCACATGAAGACTCGGCGTTGTTGCGATCAAACCCATCGCCATCTGAATCCGACCATTGTGTAGGATCATTCGGGAAAGCTTCACCGGCGTTGGCATATCCATCGCCGTCATTATCTGCGCAACCATACCATGGTTTGTCATCGTAAGTCAGTGAGGTTTCATTCCACTCGATGGCCTTCATACTGGAGCCTGCTTCACCGGGACACTCGTCGCCCATGTTGCCTGACTTATTGTCTCCGAATTGATCCCCATCTGAATCGTGCCATTGTGTTGGATCATTGATGAATGCATCCGCATCACCTGCTGGACTAGCAAGCCCTTCTCCTTCACCAGCGTTACCTGGGTCAGACCAACCGTCTCCATCTGTATCGGGACAACCGATTCGATCCCATACCGAATTGCCCCATGCAAGTGGACAACCATCCCAAGCAGAATTTTGGCTGAACGGTTCATCACCATACCAATCACCATCGGTATCGTTCCATTGTTCGGGGTTGAGTGGGAAAGTGTCGACATCTGCCAACTGAATAGGTGTCATTGAAAGCCATTGACCGGGCCATTCAGAAGGACGGACATTTGTCCAAGAAGCATTGCCGTAATTATCACCATAGCCGTCTAAATCTGAGTCTGCCCATTGAGTTGGGTTCTCATCAAAGTAATCTACACTGCCATATGGGTTTGGCTGTCGCGGGTCGTTGATATTGGAAGGATAACCATCACCATCATTGTCGGCCCACTGATAGGGGTCCTCATCGAATGCATCTCCTGCATCAGAGTACCCATCTCCATCAGCATCTGGACAACCGTAGACATCCATGTATGAGGTTCCGAATTCGTTTGGACAAGCATCAGGTTCTGTAGCAGGAGCTGGGTTATCGCCGAAATTATCTCCATCGGTATCGTTCCACTGCGTTCCATCTTCTGGGAACGCATCATCAGGATTTAGATATCCATCACCATCGATATCAGGATCGACCATCCAGTGGAAAACACCTTCGTCGTTTCGGCTATGTGCAGATATGAGATAGTTCCCATCGGGGTGCCAATCCAAGCCATTGATTGTACCACAGTTGTTTCCACCCCCACCACTGGTGCACCCCCCGGGTCGTGGTGCAGATAGAGTATCGACTTTCACTCCGGTGGCGGCATAAAAGATGTTGATACTGGCTCCATCTGATTGATAGTAGGAGTGTGAAAATGCTACTTGTGAAGAGTCGGGAGACCATGCAGTATCCAAACAGGAAGTTGATGTGGTATCAGACCACATTTGAGAACCAGTATTAGCATTGTAAACCCTAGCTCGTGCATCACTACCACCCCACCCTGAACATGCCCCAATCATGTTTCCATCCGGAGAGTAAGCGACTGAATTCAGATAACTGAAAGCATTCGAAATCGTCCGATTCAGATTCCATGGGTCTACATCATAGATGTAGAGTGCTTCATATCCACCGATAACCAATCGGTTTCCATCCGGGCTCCAATCTACTGAGTAATAGTAAACAGTACTTCCCGGATTCAAGGTCTCCAGCAATTGACCAGTCATTGCGTTGAAGATTTCAATTTGTCCATCTCCATTGTTACCATCCCGATAACCTGTCACAGCAATCATAGTCCCATCTGGATTGTATTCAAGTTCACCAGCGGTTTCCCCATTGGCCTCAAATTCGTCATACATTGAACCGTTACTCGCATAATAGATTTTCACATCATTTTCATTGGTCAGTAGCGCGACAAATTGTCCATCAGGTGACCAATCAATATCTGCTGAACCACCACCGCTCTGGATGGTCCTGAGATTAGTCCTCGTCGAGGTATCCCAGATTCGGAGATAGGTGTTCCCACTCCAACCACCAGTATATTCGATGGTTGCATATTGTGTTGCATCATTGTTGAATCGCACCATTGAATAGTCATCATTGGATGAATCATACTGATCTTCCAGATAGCCCCCAGTGGACATGACCCATGGATCATTCAAATCGCTGGTTCCATCTCCATCTCGATCAGGACAACCGGTTCGATCAAGCGTACTGTTGCCTGCCGCTACGGGGCAGTCATCTACTGAATCGTCGGTTCCATCGCCATCCGTATCATCAGCCATGGCACTGGAGACGAATAGAGTCCCAGTGACCATCAATACAGCAAGAAGGAGTGCGCGCAGGGAGGCTGTGTTCGAAATCGGACCCCTTGACACCATGCACCCCGCTACATTCCTCACAATAAGGTCTTCCGGTTTTCTTGCATCACGCGCGAGCGCGCGCACGAGGGCCCTTTTGGGCGTGAAGTTCAACATCAGGAAGGCTGAGGGAGGTCTGATGCCGAGCAATGACCTCCGGGTCCATATCGCGGTCGAGGACCGCTTGATACTGCACTTGCTTGAACAGGATGAACAAGCAGATCATTACATGGTCAGCGCCGCAGTCACTCGTCCAGGAATCGCTGAAGCCTGTGCGATGCACCCTCCCAATGTCAGTCGTTCCATGCGGACGATGTTACGCAATCAGTGGGTCAGCGAGCACACCCGAACAGTTCGAGGCGAGAGTCGACGCCAGAAAACCTGGCAATTGACAGACTTGGGGCGTGCTGAGGCGAAATCACGAAGCAAAATTTTGGGACAAACTCAGGTCTTAATCCGCGACGAAGATGGGCAACTACTCGAAGTGGCTGCATCGCATGCTAGCAAGAGATTAGCGGCTGATTTGACACTATTGCAAGTACTGATGCATGCCCAGCATGAAGGGGTGTTGACCTTTGGAGACATTCGATTTGGAATGATTCAGAAGCGTGAAGATGAAGGCAAACCTGCACCCGGCCGTCTGATTTTAGGTGCTGGGGCTCATGCAACCTATCACACCGGCCCACCTGAAACACGTGATGTACACGGGCGCGCATCCGAACAAACCAAACTCGATGATTGGATTGATTCACAGGAATCTTGTATGTTGATTCATGGGATTGCCGGGATTGGGAAATCTACACTTGCAGCCCATTGGATGAAACAAAGATTGGGCGAAGATGAGCAACTTTCGATTTGTTGGTACCCCTGTCAACCGTGGGATACATCCCTTGGGTTGGCCACATCCTTGCTTCACAGGGTGGGCATTGATGCGGCCCATGACCCCGTTCAGCTGATGGAAACTTTGCCGTTGACTCCGGGTGCCAAACTCGATATCGATGCCTATCGCCGGTTGTTACTTTCTTACCTGACTGATCCAACTGTATTGCGGGATCGATTCGCAGATGATGACGAGCCAAGACCTCCTCCGTATTTCCTCCTGGTGTTGGATGACGTACACCACATTGCTGAGGAAGCATCCGATCTTTTGGGTGCACTGTTGCAAGTTGCAGACTCCTCTCCCCTGAAACTTCTGTTAATCAGTCGAACCACGCTGACCTTCTATGACCGTCGAGACGTACATACACGTGAAAGGGTGAATGAAATGGCCCTGTCCGGCTTATCGGTGGAAGATCTTGATGAGTGGATTGCCGACCTCAAGAAGAATGACCTTCCTTCAGCACCCGTCATTCATCAGGTCACAGGTGGCCACCCTCTCGCAATCGAATTGATGGAGATGTATGGTGAAGTCACTCACGGTGATTGGTTGCGATTCCTTGATGAAGAGATTCTCGATGTTCTACCTGAGGATGAGCGCGAGTTGTTGGCGACATTAGCCGTATCCGATTTACCGGTTAGATGGGAGATTCTAGCTGAAGCCTGTGGATATGACGGGAACCCACCTTCTGCATTGGTGGAGCGTGGACTTTTGCTCGAACTGAATGAGGGCATGTGGTTACATGAAGCGTTACGAGAGCGCTTACTCAGAGAAGTAGGTACACCTCGGGAAGCGCGTAAAGAAAATCTCGACAAAGCAAGAGATCAATGATTGTCACTCTGATTCGTCGATTTGGATGATGGTTTCTGAATCCAAAAACATCGAATCTCTGTATTTCTTCTCGATCATTGCCAAACGATCTTTGTCAATTTCGTAGGCTATTGCCAGATTGGCCAACAAACTTTTCTCACGTTCTGTAAGCACCAAATCTTGTATCGTTTCTGCATATGCTTCTAGATACTTCAACTCACCCACAGAGTATTCTTCTGGAATCAATCTACTAGAAATCCCATCGATTATAGCGATTATCGGACGTCTTGCAAAAATAATTGTAGCACCAATTACTACACCACCAAGCATTCCATAACCTACGACATTTTCCATAGCTTCACTCACAAAAACAACCGAAATTGCACCGATACCTGTGAACATAGTATTGGTGAATGTCTTGCGTAAATTTGAATCGATTCCAAATACAGTGTCCTTCAATGAAGCATGGACAAACATGAGAGCCTCAAAGCCAATGGCAGCAGGAGTAATTATCAGCGAAAAATTCCAAATGAAATAGAGTGCTCTTTCAAATGTCGTCGGATTGGCTCCGTATTGGACACGAATACTGTCCGCGAATTCGAAAAATATACCACCATTCAATGTGGGTAATATAGCCAATACGATGATGAAAAATACGAGTTGGCCAATTACTTTCCCTAAGAATCCGATGTAAAGAGAGCGAGAAGGCAGAGTCCCATAAATCACCTTACCTTCTTCCTCACGCTGATTTTGCTTCATCGATGCACGGAGAAATAATAGCCCAGCAAGAGAGAAAATTGGACCAAGTAGGATGATGCCCCATGATCCACTAGGTTCGTCTACCACTGCTTTATCAAAGGGACGAGAACACGTCCCAATATCGACTGCATATTGGTTAACTCGCTCCGTTATTGAACCCCACCAGTTCTTGATTATGGGTTCTGAACCGGCCTCGGTACAGATAATCCAAGAGGCATTTTCGAACGCAAACCCTTCTTCAGTTCGGAGGAAAATCCAGATTAGAGCGCCGAAGGAAGGCGCAAGGTACCAAACATGTTTCTTCAGTGTATCATTATGGAGAAACTTGAGCAGATTCACCCGATAATACACTGGGAATGAAAGATAAAGAAAGATACTCGTAATTTGAGCAAACATGAAAGGTTCCATCTTCAGAGGGTAAAGTATGTTCCAAAGCCCCTCCCATTGTGATGAAAAAAGGAAAAAATCCAATGCAAGATAGGAGGCTTTGATCCCTTCACAGAACAATAAAATCGACATGAAGCGATTCTCCACCGAATTAGTATTGGCCTTAAACACGAGATATGATAGCCCAATCATCCAAACCAGGACTACCATCGAGAATAGGGCCACAACATGGTAGAAACCATACAGACTCTGGGCCGAGAAGGCGCTGATATAGTAATCAATAATCTCGCTCATGAACTACTCTGAGAAAATGGTAGATATAATCGGTACCCCGGCATCCAGAAAATAAATCAAATTATCAAGGTGTAATTGAGATTCGGAACAATGCCGTTGATACAACGGGTATTCGAAAGAACCCTCGATTGAACTTGGATTACAGATTGCCTATAAATCGAAAATGTCTGGAGAAATTATGTACGCTTGGCTAATGAATTTGTTTTCCAGAATTTTTGGCAAAACTGCTAAAATGAATATGGAGAAAGATGAAGATGAAAATCATTCATCTGTGATACAATCTAATTTAGATTGAAGCGTTTGTGATTATCCCATGTGTGCATTAAGCCACTGATCAAACCCAGGCTTGGGCATTGCACCGGTCTTTTGATCGACCGGCTTTCCATTGTGGAACAACACGAGGAATGGGATTCCACGCACTCCGAAGCGTCCTGGCGTTACTGGATTGACATCTGTGTTGACCTTGGCAATGGTCAAGTTACCGCGCTCTGCAGCAATTTGATCCAAGACGGGCGCAATCATTTTGCAAGGACCACACCAAGGGGCCCAGAAATCAACCAAGACCCACTCATTTCCACTTGTTACTGCATCAAAATCTGCATCAGTTGCCTCTACCAGATTACCAGCCATATTGTCACCAATCCATGGGCTTGATTGACGCCCTATCAACCCTTGTCTATCCAAAGCCCGAAGGTCAAGGCTTGTGAACCGAGTTCTCTTCCCTGCATACAGAGGCCTATCACATGATTATCACACCCAGTATTCTCACGGCAAATTTCTGCGAGCTTGGCAACACGATGGACGAAGCAATTGCGGCAGGGATTGATTGGATTCACTTGGATGTCATGGATGGCAATTGGGTGGTCAATCGCACCATCACCTTCGGACCTGCTCTCATCAAGAGTATTCGAGATCGAGTCGGCTCAGAGATATTTGTTGACTGCCATTTGATGGTGACCAATGCTGAAGAAAATTGGGAGCAGTACGTCGATGCAGGTGTCGACCTCGTCATTTTTCATGTTGAGGCGGTCGAGGACATTCAAGGCCTCATCGACAACTTACACGCACGTGGGTGCCAAGCGGGCGCAGTCCTGAATCCAGCTACCGATGCATCCACCATTCTTCCGTATCTTCCATCCTTAGATCTAGTTCTCGTCATGAGTGTAGTTCCAGGAAAAGGTGGACAATCCTTCATGTCAGAAATGGAAGAAAAAACACGCACCTTCCGTGCGGCAATCGATGCTCAAATCGATGCCGGAGGCCGTACAACCAAGCTGATGATTGATGGTGGTGTCAAAGCCCACAATGTAGCCCAAGTCGCTGATTGGGGGGTTGAAGTTGCTGTGGTTGGTTCTGGCCTAATCAACGACAAGGGGACCATCGCAGAAAATTTGGCTGAGATTCATACGGCTCTTGGCGCTTGAAAAGGGTTCAAGAAGCACCACAGAGAGGGAGTCACATGCCAAGCGTTGAGTGGATGGAGGACGAGGTTCGAAAGGCAGTCCCTGACGCCATTGAGGTTACTGTTGTAGATTTGACTGGAGGTAGCGATCATTTCCATGTTCGTGTGGTGAGTCCTACCTTTGAGGGCATGCGTCCTTTACCACGACAGCGAATCCTGCTTGGTCACTTCAAGCCATACATCCCTTCAGAAGTTCACGCGCTTGATCTCAAGTGTTTGACCCCCGAACAAGCCACCAAAGATGATGGTGAAGTGTTCCACCCACATCCCAATCGAAGAAGCGATGCTGAATTTGTCGGCATCAACATTCGACCCAAGGAGGAATAGACATGAGTGAATTCAATTGGACACCCGAAGAAATTGCAGGAATCGTAAACGAAAACAGACTGGTCCTTTTCATGAAAGGAACTCCAGAGATGCCGCAGTGTGGTTTTTCAAACCGTGCTGCTCAGGTTCTGAAGGCACTGAATGAACCCTTTGTGAGTGTCAATGTGCTTTCTGACCCACGGGCCATTCCCAATGTTTGCGAATGGGCAGATTTCCCCACCATGCCTCAAGTGTATGTTCATGGTGAACTCATTGGAGGATCCGACATCGCTCTTGAGATGTACGAATCTGGTGAACTCGTCGAAATGATTGCAGAAGGCGATTCAGAATAGGTGGGCTCAATGGCGGTCGTTGTGGACCGTCGTGCAATGTTCATCGCACTTGCTGGTGCGGCAGTGATTTCGTTTTCCCCGGTATTCTACGTGTACTCAAACACGAACCCTTCAACCGGTGCATTTTTTCGAATGCTCTATGCCTTCCCAATTCTCGCCTTTCTTGCTTTCTTGGTCCGCAAGTCGGACACCCGATCTTCACGGGTACGATGGATGGCATTTGGTGCAGGATTGATTCTCGCTCCCGACATGCTTTCATATCATATTTCAATGAATTTTATCGGCATCGGTGTAGCGACGCTGATTGGTAATTCACAAGTCATCTTGGTCACTCTGGTCTCTTGGAAACTATTCGGAGAACGTCCGAATCCTGCCATCTTGTTCTCCCTCCCTGTTGTCATGATTGGCTTGGTACTGATTTCCGGTATTGCCGATGCGGAACCTTATGGTGCAGACCCGATGAAAGGAGTTCTGTTTGGTATTTTCACAGCCGTCTTCTACTCAGCGTTTTTGATTGCATTCCGTGCATGTAACAGGGGGTTGGCCCCGGTCGCATCCGTTCAGTTCGATGCAACCGCCGGTGCCGCTTTGGGCATGTTTGTTCTTGGTATACTACCTCTGAGTGCATTGTCGGTCGAACCCATTGATTTCCAAGTGACATGGCCTGGTCATGGATGGCTCATTCTTCTAGCCGTTCTTTCGCAAGTCGGTGGATGGTTGGCGGTTGCCTATGCATTGCCTCGTTTACCTGCGGCACACACATCCTTCGCAATTCTTCTACAACCGGTTCTGACCCTAGTGTGGGGCTTTCTCATCCTCAACCAAGATGGTCACTCGACCAACCAGTTGCTTGGCATGATTTTGGTACTGGTTGCGATAGCATCGGTCACAGTTTATGGCTCAGCATCGACTGAAGATGCTGAATCTGAATGAAGCCGCCAAGCTTCTACTGAGGA
>NZXM01000002.1 GCA_002701965.1 Methanobacteriota archaeon
TAGTGCCGGAAACAGGCCTTTGTACACTTGAAATTGATCGTGCCGTAGCATATCTCACTCTCACCCGTGAAGATGTATTCAATGCACTAAACATCCAACTCATCAGCGAAATTATCTCGTTGCTTGAATGGACCAAGCAGCGCTCGGTGGGGGAACGTGGTTCCTTGTTAGATTCTGCAGGAAGTCCGTATCTGAGAGTTATCGTAATTTCAGGTGCTGGGAAACACTTCTGTGCTGGGGCCGATATCAACATGATGCGTGATGCAGGTGCGAAGAGTGCTGAAGAAAACCGAGCGGACTCAGAACGTCTCGATCGTCTGTTTAACAGCCTATGGGCGCACCCATGCTTTACCATTGGAAAGGTCCAAGGTGTAGCACTTGGCGGTGGTGCAGGCCTAATTGCATGCATGGATCATGTCATCGTTGAACCTCGAACCCGAATCGCTCTTTCAGAAGGAAAGCTCGGCATATTGCCTGCAGTCATCGGCCCCTATGTTTACCGTAAAGTCGGTAGTGCTGAATTCCGTCGTTTGTCTATGTTGGCGGGACGTATTGGTTCTGAGGAATCACTTCGAGTTGGACTTGTCAATCAATTGGTAGAATCATTGAAAGATGCAGAAAATTCGGTGATTGATGAGATATTGACTACCGGCCCAATGGCGGTGACTGAAGCCAAGCGCCTTGCATTGACCTTTGATCGTTGGACAGGAACCGATGAGGAACTCCGTCTATGGACCCTGGATAAAACTAGCCAAATGAGGGGTTCTGCAGAGGGTCAAGAGGGTTTGGCATCTTTCCTTGAAAAGCGGTCACCCAATTGGAATCAGGAGTGAATTAGATGCTTGGACCAGATTGGATGAAGGATGCTCCTCATCCAATCACAAAGGTTCTCGTGGCCAATCGAGGTGAAATTGCGTGTCGAATTTTCCGGTCATGTGCTGAATTGGGGATTGGCTCAGTTGCGATTTATTCTGAGTCCGATCGAGGTTCACTACATCAGCAAACTGCCGACGAATCTGTCTTCCTACCTGGGGATAGCCTTGCAGATACCTATCTCAATATTGAAGCGATTTTGTCCGCTGCCAGAGAAACTGGCGCTGATGCCATCCATCCTGGCTATGGATTTCTCTCCGAACGTAGCGCATTTGCGAATGCTGTAAAAGAAGAGGGCATTGTTTGGATTGGACCTTCAGCACACGCTATTGATGAAATGGGCGATAAGATTAGTGCAAGACGTGCAATGATTGAGGCCAATGTCCCCGTGATTCCTGGTGAAGAACTCCCGTTGGGTGAGCCGGAAGACATGGTTGATGAGTTGGTTCGTGCAGCAACACGTGTTGGCTACCCTCTCCTTCTCAAGGCGAGTGCAGGAGGTGGCGGGAAAGGTATGCGGGTTGTACGCGAACCTCGAAATCTTCAGCGAGAGTATGCGGCTGCAAGTCGTGAGGCGGCAACGTCCTTTGGTGATGGGACAGTCTATGTCGAGCGTTTACTAGAGAAATCTAGACACGTTGAAGTTCAGGTTTTGTGTGATTCTCATGGGAACGCAGTACACCTCTTTGAGAGAGAATGTAGTATTCAGCGTCGTCACCAAAAAGTGGTCGAAGAGGCACCATCTCCAGTCCTTGAGGAGATTACCCGGGCTCGAATGGGTGAGGCGGCGGTAAATGCTGCGAGCGCCGTAGACTACGAAGGTGCAGGTACTGTTGAATTTCTTTTGGCAGAAGATGGGGATTTTCATTTCTTGGAAATGAATACTCGCTTGCAAGTTGAACACCCGATCACTGAATGTATCAGTGGAACAGACCTCGTCGTAGAGCAAATACGTGTTGCTGCGGGTCTACCGTTGCCATTCTCACAAGATGACCTATCAATTCGTGGACATGCGATTGAAGTCCGAATTTACGCTGAAGATCCAAGCAATGGTTTCCTCCCTGCCATCGGACCATTGGCCTTGTTTAGACCACCGAGCGGACCAGGTATTCGACTGGACACAGGAGTTCGAGAGGGGGATGAAGCACGGATTGATTTCGATCCAATGCTTGCAAAACTGATTGTTCATGCTCCTAATCGCGATGCTGCAATCCGTAGAATGAAGCGTGCATGCGAAGATTTTGTTTTACTTGGAGTTACGACAAATTTGGGATTTCTTTGTGATATCATGGGCCATCCAGCATATCATGCGGGTGAGACAACAACTGATTTCATCGATGTCAATTGGCCAGACGGTTGGGGTGCACATACCTCTGATGTTGCTCCATTCATTGCTGCTGCAGCGGAGCAATTCGGACTCGCGCGCAAATCAGCAGTCATTGAATCGTCTGAGGGGAGAGGGAGTCCATACAACCCCTTCCAAACGCTACGGAGGTCCTTTCCCTGAGGTGATGCGATGGTTGACTTGAGAGATTCACTAGGTCGACGTTGGCAGATAGCCATCGATTCTGAGTACGCGTTGTGTGATGAACAAGAAGTTGTCAACGAGTATGGATTTGAGATTGATGCAAGACCCAACCGCATTTGGGTTGACGGTAAATTGGCACATGCGGTCAAAGTTGGAGATGATTGGTGGGTGCATCTAAATGGTGCGATTCATGTTGTTTCGATCGATGAACAAGGTGCGGGTGGTACTGGTGAAGCTGATGGCATGATTGCTCCAATGCCAGGCAAGGTATTGGAAATCTTGTGCGAGGAAGGCGATGTTGTTGAAGAAGGGCAGACACTGATTGTCATGGAGGCAATGAAGATGGAACACCGAATCTCGGCGAATGAAGCTGGGACAGTTGTAACAATTCACCATGCTGTTGGTGAACAGGTCGACGCTGGAGCTACCCTCATAGACATTGATTCGGTTGAAAAATTCAATTAGAAAAACAAATTTTCAATTGGTTTTTTTACCGGCAGAACAACCACTCACTATCGGTTGATTGATTCGGATCGAATCGGTACCCATCAACATCAAATTGCTTCAAATCCTCAGGGTTTTCGATTTGATTCTTAATCATAAATCGCGCCATAGATCCACGGGCTCGCTTGGCTGAGAAACTGATTATTTTCAGCTTACCATCTCGCATTTCTTTGAATGTAGGTGTAACTACATCCATTCCTAACGCGGGTCTAGATGCTGATTTGAAATATTCATTTGAAGCAAGATTTACCAGCGTATTATCTGACCCTCCCTCATTTCGTTGTTGCAGAAGGCTTGCAATCTCATCCCCCCAATATGCATACAGATTAGAGCCACGTCCTGTTTCAAGCCGTGTACCCATCTCAAGTCGATGAGGTTGAATCAAATCTAGAGGTCGAAGTAATCCGTACAGACCAGACAAGATTCCAAGATGCCCCTGAGCAAATTTCCAATCGTTTTGTCCAAAATCTTGAGCTTGCAAACCAGTGTATGTATCGCCATCGAACATCAGAGCTGCGGGTTTAGCATCCTCACACTCTGGGTCTGTAGAAAACGATTGATAGCGCTCAAAATTCAGAGTGGACAATTTCTCTGAAATTTTCATTAATTGACCAATCTCATCGGTAGACTTATTCTTCATTTCTTCAACCAATCCAGTTGTATGGTCTAAGAGGGAGGGTTTCGTAAATTCGAGATCACGATTCCATCCAGAGCAGTTCAATTTCTTTGCAGGGGAAATTACAGCATACATTTTGTTCACCATCCACAGGGCTCAAGATGGGTTTTTCCACCCATTCGTGGTACCAAACAGTCGGGCACCTGGACACGACCATCTTCAAGCTGGTACTGTTCCATGATTGCCACCAAAGCTCGACTTGTAGCGACAGCTGTTGAATTGAGCGTGTGAACAGCCGCATTGCCATCGGTTGTCCGGTAGCGCATCTTGAGCCGATTCGCTTGGTAATCGGTACAATTTGAGCAGGATACGATTTCCTTGTATTCTCCTCGACCGGGTAACCACGCTTCCAAATCGTACTTCTTTGCAGCGACAGTTCCCATATCTCCAGTACAGATATTTACCACCTCATAGTGAAGCCCGAGACTATCCCACAAATCGACGCAATTGGTCAGCAATGCTTCATGGGCATCCCAAGATTGATCGGGGTGACAAATAATGATTTGTTCCACCTTTGTGAATTGATGTACTCGCCAAATCCCCTTGTCGCCTTGACCATGAGCACCGACTTCTCTTCGAAAACATGGTGATACTCCGACCATTTTGATGGGCAGTAGACTGGGCTCAATCACTTCATCCATGAACATCGCTGTGAGAGGGTGTTCGCTGGTTGCAATCGTGTAGAACCCTTCAGGTTGCACATTGTACATCACCGACTCAAAATCACCGAGATCAGTCACTCCTTCGTAAGCTTCACGATTCATCATGACAGGAGGTTGGACAAACGTAAAGCCACGCCCTGCAATGAAATCAACAGAATATTGCTGCAAGGCCAATTCCAAGTGTGCAAGGTCACCCTTCAGGAAGAAGAATCTACTCCCTGCAATTTTTGCTGCTCGGGGCAAGTCAACCCATTTGTTCATCTCAATCAATTCATTGTGGGTTCTGGGTTGGAATTCGAATGCTGGCTTCTCACCGTGAAGGCTGTGTTGTGTGTTCCCTGACTCATCCTCTCCAACTGGGACATCATCATGAAGGATATTTGGAACTGACATCCGAATCTGGTCTCTTTCCAGTTCGTGCTGGTCAGCGTGTGTCCCAAGGGCTTCAATTTCCGCAGCAATTTGATCAACTTCTGCCTTGATTCGATTGAACTCTTCATCGTCTCCAGCTTTCTTGGCCACAGCAATTCCTCGTGCCGCCTCGTTACGTTTTCTTCGAAGTTGATCGGCATCGTAACGTGCCTTACGCCATGCTTCATCCAAACGGATGACCTCATCGATAGCCTCGTGTGAAAGACCACGCTTGTCGTGATCAGCACGAATCATATCAGCATGTTCTCGGAACATTCGAATATCCAGCATAGAGGCCCTCCGGTTCCTACGGAACCGTTCTTCATGCTTGAAAGCGACGGCGATTAGAACAGACTGATGTTGAAAACAAAGGCTGAGCTTCCGATGAAAATCATTCCAGAAATGAAGTAACCTAGAATCGCCCCGCCATTGAGTAATGGCAATCCCGCCTGTGGTTTACCTTGGGCGACATACGTCATCAAAACACAATAGCCAACCAAGCTTCCAATCATGGTGCCAATCGCCACCCAGATTGGAGCCGACCATCCGAGTGGCCCCTCTACATCTGGAAGCCAAGACATGGCAGAAATGCACAGCAATCCAGGGAAAATGACGTCACCCAACCCCATCAACATGGTTTCTTCCATGCCCTTTCTTGGAGGAGGGGGCATGGTCGTAACATCCATCGAGGCCTCTGGAGGAACCATCTGAATCCGCCCTCGGGTAGGCTTTTGTGGTGCGATTAGCATCACGGGCAATTCCAAATTGACCATGGTATCGGCCAACTCAAGCATATGTTTGGACTTGTAGACTGCCCATGCATCATAAATCGCTGCAAGTACCATGAAGATGATGATAATCCAAGGTACAAATGAGACGCCAAGCATGGTAATGGTTCCTGCACCAACCATTACACCAACTGTGTTGATGACATACCACTCAGGACGTTTTATGAGAGCAATCATCATTCCAACTGATACAATCAGTGCAATCAATCCAGGAACCGTGTAGATTAAGAAGAGTCCCCTATCACTTGGAAGATACTCATATTGTACCGATGACCATTCACCATTATCTTCCATTAGCAAAACAGCATCGTCACTGTCTGAATTTGGATTATCGATATTATGAAGCGCCATTGAAATTCGATCTGCATCTCCACCGACATCGAGGCTACGGGTTAATTCTCGCAAACCGCTTCCCATGAAGATTCGAAGGTGATCGCCTTCGATTAACCACAAATCGTTGCTACCACCTGAGCAACAATCTGCGAGCAAGAGTCCATGGACAGAATCTGAGAGTTGCATATTCATCCGATCTTCAACAGTTCCATTTTCATGTACATCCCAACCCAAAACTTGACCACTTGAGGTTCCAATTAGTAGAGAATCTTGCCCAGAAGCATTCATTCCTGGCATGGCTCCGATTGTAGCGGCAAGGAATTGTTCTCCACCACTAAGCGTGGTATTCCAAGTAGTTTCAACTTCTTCGCCTAGTAACGCCTGTGCACCTTGCTGACCCTGTGTAGGGAATTTCACCATACCCGCCCATTTGGAGGAGACAATGAGGAAATGCTCCGTACCAAATTCTTGGGCAAAAATGACTTCTGTTGAATCAAATTCGCTAGGGAAAAACCATCCATCTCCACAATCCCGAGGTCCAAAATCACCATCATTGTGGAATGGAATGGGTTCTAGCATGTTGTTGACTACAGACCAATCTTGAGGAACATTATCTTCTCCATCACAACTTTCCCATTTCCAATCTGCAGGTGGTTGCTCAGGAGTCGTCACTTCTTGTCGCAATCCTACATGGCAATCCTTGGGGTGATCATCGATTGTCTCACCCGTTTCGTCATCGAGTAGAACCCATCGAGTACCTTCACACATCACAATACCATCAGCGGTATGCATAATTCGAGCAGTTTCTGAATTGAAACCTTCCTCGGGCGTGATCTCATGACTCCAATATTCGATTTCCCCGGCATTTCCGACATACATCAGGGTTCCATTTCCTGATAACGGGTCATCGACATAGAAGAAATCGGCCCCACCCTCTTCGACAGCCACGATGTAGGCCTCAGACACATCCACGTTATCCTCGGTAAGTGCAGGTGGCTCAGGAACCAAAACCATCGCAGTCAATGGATATAGTGTGTACATCATTGCAATCCAAAGAATACCAAGAACACCCCATTTGATGAATTTCTGCATGTTTCTTCTCGCTAGGTAAATGATGAGTGCCGTGAAGATGAAAATAAACACCAGTTCAAGCAGAATAAATCCAGCCTTTGTAGCTCCTTCTGAACCAAAAGCTCGAATCTCATCATGGTCGTAAAAAGGTTGGATTTTCATCGCCAAGAGGATGGTGACCACGAACATTCCAGCCATTCCGGCCATCGAGCCCGCCTGATCTTTGAGTTGCTCAATCAATGATGGCTCATTGACTGCAGGTCGTACCTTTTCGGCGTCTTCAGCACGCCGCTTCGCGGCGAACCCATCTCCCGACATGTCTTAGGCGACCCTCAAAGGCCATTTCAAGGCGACCGTTCACCGGGACTCGGGGGAGGCACATGGCAGAGGACGCATGGGCATGGTTGGATTCACTGAAATCGTTCGGCTATAACCCATCTTTAGACAACACAGCGACCCTGCTGGCTCGGCTTGATATGCCGCAACATAGTTTCCCCTCCATCCATGTTGCTGGTAGCAATGGGAAAGGTACATGTTGTGCAATTTTGGCCAATTCACTCACTCTTTCGGGTACGTGTACGGGACTATTCACATCACCCCATTTGATTTCTGTAAATGAGAGGGTTAGAGTTGATGGGTCACCGATTTCAGATATCTTGTTTGAATCTTGCTTGAAACAAATTCAGGTTGCATGTGATATTGAACCGACAGTTTCACCAACATTCTATGAAACCACATTTTTGGTCGCCATGTTAGCGTTTAGGGAACTTGGTGTCCAAAGGGCTGTGATCGAAACCGGATTGGGTGGGCGATGGGATGCAACTCGTTTGGTCGATGCAGATTGTTGCATATTGACTGAAATTTCATTGGAACATACAGATATATTGGGAGAAAATCTTGCTGAAATTGCAGAAGAAAAGGCTGCAATTGTGCGCCAAGGTCGTCCCTTTCTTGCCACTTGGCCCTATGATAACTCAGTACGAAAGGTGATTGAGCGAACGGTTAGAGACCATGACAATGCATGGTGGTGGAGAGGAGACCGGCGACGCGGGTTCAAATTTTCACATGCTGTGAAGCCTTTCCGTCCATTATCAGACAAGACATGGTATGATGGTTGGATGACTTACCAACAAGAAGCATACCTTTTGGCCAGTTCGGCTCTACATATCATGGGTGAGTGGAAAGCGGAGGAAGCTTGCGACCAGTTGGCTCCAACACACACAAACTGGCCAGGTCGTATGCAATGGCTAGATTACAAAGGCACCCCAATGCTACTCGATTGTGCCCACAACCCTAGCGGAATGGCTCGAACATGTGAGCAAATCAGGTTCCAAAAAACGCGCGATATGTCACCTATGCCTGGTGTGGTAGTCGTTGGCGCGACCAAACAGAAGGATTTGCACAACTTCCTACAACCACTCGTCGAATTGATTGTCGAAGGAGTGATTCGACATGTGTTTGTCACCCAACCACCTGAAGGTCGAAAAGAGGTCGTGGATTGTCACGAACTTGCAAATGAACTTCGAGCACAAGGTACCGATGCTGAAATCAAAGCCATTGAATCAGTTGAGGAAGCACTAGATGCAGCACTGGCAATATCAGTCGAATTAGACGAAGAACTTCCTCAACCTGTACTTTGCATCGGCAGTATCTATCTGGTAGGAGCGATTTTACAGCAAGTTGATGAAGAGGGCTTGGTAGAATTGCAGAGTATTTTGATTACACCCAAGGGCGAGGATGGGGTCGACCCTGTTGCGTAACAAGTCTCAAACACTGTGGACGCTGAGGGAGTAGAGGTGGAACAATGAGTGCAAAGTGGGACGAGCGTTTTATTGAACTTGCTCACCACATTTCCGGTTGGTCAAAAGATCCCTCTACCAAGGTTGGATGTATTGTAGTCGGGGAAGATCGCGAGATTCGAAGCACGGGATTCAATGGGTTTCCAAGGGGGATTGCAGATGATTCTGAACGTTTGGAAGACCGCGAGCAAAAGTATCCACTTATTTGTCATGCGGAAGAAAATGCAATCA